>JAYSSX010000525.1:0-9142 GCA_043720315.1 Pseudobdellovibrionaceae bacterium
TCCGTAATTAAAAAATGATTTTTAATTTTGGTTCCACCTTGAAGGCCATTAACGCCCATAGAACGCATAATTGCATCTTTGCGACCCAACCAAATGGCTTGTTCCACTAAAAAACTGATGCGACCACGAGCCAATGCCATTAACTGAGTGTCAATATCGGCATCGCCAAATTCTGGCCATGGGAAAATATCTGCGTAACCTACTTTTTTATCTGGCCATTCCATTTTAAGCAAAGCTCCACCACGCGGTTCAGTAGTGGCCACGGCTCCAATTTGACTAATTGGATAAAGCATATATTTTGAATGGTAAAACTTAATCAAATTAATATTCCTAACGAATAAAGCGCAGAAAATACTAAATGAACGGCTGCACTCATTGCTAAAAACTTATTATAGGCTGGACTTGGTTCAGTACGGTAGACCAGAAAAATGATCTTAACCGCCAATGGAAGAATCAGGAATGGCAAAAAGGTTCCTAAAATTGAATATTTAATCCAATAAAAATTCATTAAGAAAGGAAGTAACAATAAGGTGAGGATTTCAGCCCGAGCCCCTTTAAGACCCAACCTAACAGCGAGAGTGTTTTTATTCACCTTTTGATCTAAAAATAGATCGCGAGTATTGTTAATTGCTATAAGAACCGCGCAAAGAAATCCTACTTGCAGTCCCAGCCAAAAGGCCTCAAACCCATAGTGACCACTATTAAGGAAAAATGCCCCGCCGACAGCCACTAATCCAAAAAAAAGAACTACGAATAGATCTCCTAGTCCCTTGTAGGCCAGAGGATATGGACCGCCCGTGTACGAATAAGCGAAAAATACAGAAAATAAACCAATGATCAAAATGGGTGTTCCACCAAAATAAATTAATGGAAGGCCTGACACAGCCGCCATTGTTAAAAAGAAATAGGCAAACTTCATAACTTGCCGATAGGACATCTGACCTGACTGAGTCACACGTATAGGACCTATTCGATTTTGATCATCAGCCCCTTTTTTAAAATCCTTCGCATCATTGATTAGATTTGTCGCAATTTGAATGCAAAGAGAACTCAACAACGCCAATGCCATAAAAAAATAATTTACGTTGTGGTCTAAACGATATGATAGGGACGAAGCCGCAAATATAGGCACAACGGCCGCAGTCAAAGTTTTAGGTCTGAAGGCTAATACCAAACTTTTTAACATATATCTTTCAATCGCAAAGGCGAAATTTACAGTCTATTAAGGTAAACGTGGGAATTTTGAAAAGTCAGGTTTACGTTTTTCGACATAGGCATTTCTACCTTCTTGTCCTTCTTCACTCATGTAATAAAGCAAAGTAGCATTGCCAGCCAAATCCAGTAATCCCATTTGACCGTCACAGTCCGCATTCATACAAGTTTTTAAAACACGTAATGCCATCGGTGAGTGGGCCATCATTTCACGGCACCATTTTACAGTTTCAAGTTCTAGGTCTTTTAATGGCACTACAGTATTCACTAAACCCATATCCAATGCCTGTTGCGCATCATACTGGCGACAAAGATACCAAATTTCACGGGCTTTTTTCTGACCCACTATACGTGCTAAATAGCTGCTACCCAGTCCGCCATCAAACGAGCCTACCTTAGGACCCGTTTGACCAAATCGTGCATTGTCAGCCGCAATGGTAAGGTCACAAACGATATGTAGTACATGTCCTCCTCCAATAGCGTAACCGGCAACCATAGCTACAATTGGTTTTGGTAACTGACGAATTTGCTTTTGCACATCTAAAATGTTTAAACGCGGAACCCCGTCACTGCCAACGTATCCAGCAGCGCCACGAACAGATTGGTCCCCTCCCGAGCAAAATGCCAAAGGGCCTTCGCCGGCCAAAATGATAACTCCAATTTGTTGATCTTCTCGGCAAATTAATAAAGCATCTTGTAATTCAAAAACAGTTTGTGGGCGGAAAGCATTACGTTTTTCAGGTCTATTGATCGTGATCTTGGCAATTCCATCTTCGGTTTTTTCAAACTTCAAATCAGTGTAAGATTTAATTGAGGTCCATTGAGCGGCTGGAATAATAGGATTAGCTGTGGTTACCATAAGAACTCCCTGTTAAGCCAAGGTGTAGCAAATTTTTATTCTGATGACGAAGAAAAAAAGACGTGAGATTCATTTTTTATGAATATAGAATTTATAATAGGTTTTATTAGTGGTGGTGCATTGTTCACAGGCATCATTTGGGTGCGCCTTCAGTCGCAAATTGTTAAATACAAGTCCGAGGCCGAGCTTCTACAACTGCAGAAAGCCCAGTCCGACCAACTAACCCAAAGTTTCTCGCAAACTTTATCGGAAAAACTCTCGGATAAGTTTGAAGTTTTGGCTTCACAATTGTTTGAAGAAAAAAGCCTCAAATTAAATGAGCAAAGCCAAAGCGGCTTAAAATCGATCTTAGAGCCCCTGAAGGAACGAATTAAAGATTTCGAAAAGAAAGTGGATGAATCTTACTCTTCAGAGCGGGCAGATCGCGGCAATCTAAAAGGTGAACTTTCTAAACTTTTGGAACTAAATTTGAAAATTTCCCAGGAAGCGGGACAACTGACCCGGGCCCTAAAAGGTGATGTCAAAACCCAAGGTTACTGGGGCGAAATGATTTTGGAAAATATCCTTGAACGTTCTGGTCTACGCAAAGGCGAAGAATATATCGTACAGGGTCTTGATCTATCATTGAAAAATGAAGACGGGCAAACGATTAAACCTGACGTGATTATCAATTTACCGGAAGGTAAACACATTATCGTGGATTCCAAAGTATCTCTTTCGGCCTTCGATGGTTATATCCAAACTGAAGATGCTTTGTCTAAAGAAGGCTTTGGTAAACAACATGTTCAGTCTTTGAAAACTCATATTGATAGTTTGTCTGCCAAAAAATATTATTCCAGCGAACAATTGATTACGCCTGATTTCGTCATTCTGTTTATGCCTTTGGAGCCTGCTTTTGCATTGGCGTTTAAGTTAAAACCAGATTTACTGCAGTATGCCTGGGAACGACAAATTGCCCTTGTTAGTCCAACGACATTGCTGACAACATTAAGAACTGTGGCGACTTTGTGGAAACATGAACGACAAGAACAAAATGCGATGGAGATTGCTAAACGTGGCGGCGCCCTTTACGAAAAATTTGCTACTCTGGTTGAGGACTTAGAGACCGTGGGAAAAAAAATCCACGAAGCCAGCGATGTGCATAGCAAGGCTTTTGCAAAATTAAGCACTGGCCAGGGAAACCTGATTCGCCAAGTAGAAATGCTTAAAGAGTTAGGTGCAAAAACGGAAAAGAAATTAAAAACCACCTACGAAAAAGACCAACCTGGTTTGATTGGGTAGTGTTATGAAAGCTAGTCTTTTTTTTAACTTTATCCTACTTTTTTTCTGCTCCGCTTTTGCAGACAACGTAAAAGTGTCTTTTACTACGGCAGATATTTTATTTGTTGGCGATTCACACTCTACCGGCTGTTTTGGCCAGGTCCTTGATCAACAAATAAGAAAATTACAAAATCCTAGCACAAAAAAGCCTGTAACACTTCAATCCGTCGCAACCTGCGGGTCTAGTTCGGCCTCTTGGCTGATTCCCAATGGCCACAGCACGAATTGTGGATTCAGGAAATGCAATACGGATGGAAAGTGTGAAAATGCTGTAGATGGGCAGTCAGACTCTTTGAAACAATGTCTAAAAGACTCTGGACCTAAACCAAATCCAAAAATTGCAATCATTGCTTTAGGATCTAATATGCTCAAAGATGATATTAATCAAGTGATGTTACAAACGGTAAAACTTATCAAACAAACAGCAGACAGTCGCTGCGTTTGGATCGGCCCCCCGCAAGCAGCTGTTTCCGTGATCAGTGTAAATGCTTATGATCAGTTTGTGCAAAAATTGGAATCTACTGTAACTAGTAATGGATGTTATTTTGTTAACAGTAGCGACAAAACGAATAGAGGAAATCTGCATGATCCTTTAGGGCTACATTATAGTTGTTCCGATGCAACAAAATGGTCCCAAAAAGTTTCAGCGCAGTTAGTGCCAGTTTTATCGAATGATCTTCAAGCGCCAAATGCGATTTCGATTCCAAACGGCTTTATCAATTAGCCAGCCAAATTTCGCACAATTTAACTATAAATTTTCGCTATCATAAACATGACTTCTATCAAATGTATTTATATATGGTTTTGGAGTATTTTTGAATTGACCCGGAGGGGGATCAATTCCGGTCCCTCCCCTTTTTTTGAGGAGAAAATATGAAATCATTTTTATTAAGTCTGCCTTTTTTGGGATTAACTTTAACCGGCCTGAGCTCAATGAGTTTCGCCGCCGATCATTTAATCAAAGTAGAGACCGTTTATTACAGCAGCCAATTGGATGGACACATGGGTTTAGTTGAATCGGAAATCATTCATCAAGCCAGATTAGTTTGCGGAAATAATTTAGAATCCATCCATATTAGAAATATTGCCATAAGAATTGAAGGATCTGAAATTTCTTCTGTAGATGGGGTCGGAAAAATTAAAATCAGCCCCGCAACCTCGACTCAACCGGAAATAAAGCACATAGAACTGACATATCCAAATATAGAAATGGAAGCCACCGTTTCATGCCCGTAATTAAGTCTATAAATTGAAAATCAACTTCTTTAACTGAAGAGGATAACATAAGCTTTTTGAGAGGTGAAGTTGGGTGCAAAATATTTTTTTTAATCTGCCTTTGTTGGACTTTGAATAGCTTTGCAGGTGAAACTATTAACGGCATTCAGGTGCCGCCAGACCCTAGCCCCATCAGTAATAATTCTACGTTAGCCGGCGTTGACTCTGATAAAAATGGAATCCGAGATGATATTGATCGCTTCATTGCAGCCAGATACGGGACTAAAAAAACTTACTTCGATACAGCCGTAAAGTTTGCTCGAACACTGCAATCAGCAATAGTTAATCCCTCACCCGAAAATACCAAAGCGAATAGTGATGTGATCAGCTGCATCGAAGATCGAACCATGCTAATGGCTATGAATCCGCTAGAATTGGCAATTCACAACACTAAAGCACGTAATCGCGCTTTTTCGACGGCTTTTGCGGGAGCGGTCTCGGGAAGTTGTCTTAACAAATAAACTAACTGTTTGAGTTTTCCGGCTGCGCCAGTGCTAACATTTTGATTAAATCGTTTTATCAACTTCTTTATGTTCAGGTAATCGAATCGCCACATCCAAAGCAGGTGACTGACTTTTAATTGATTGATTAGGATTCTGAACCACACGTTGCTGAAGTTTTGCAAAAATCGGTTCGCGAATAGCCAAGTGATTATCCTGTAGAACACACTGTCTTGCTGTTTTCTGCGCTAAATTAATAACGATAGGTGCCTTTAGATTGGCCGTCATTGCCGTTGGATCTTCAGGGATAGTGATTATACAAAAGCTGCGAGTTTGCTTCGCTTCGGTTACTTTTAAAGCTTCCATGTCGGTCTTAGCTAAGCTGATTTTATAAGAGTCTGAAAAAATCTCGGGCTCGAGAACAGGAAAAGCCACTTCAGGAGCTTCGCAACTTTGCAACCAAGCAAAGATATCATCGGTAGGATCATCCAAAAGAACATAGGACTTCAAAAACTCAAAACCCAATAATCCTTCTGCAAAAGTAATCGTATCTTCTTTCTGGATCTCAACTTGTCCAAAACGACTTGTGCTTATGATCACTCAGGCCCCCCTACGCGAATAAATTTAGATTGCACCTGAAAATAAGACACTGCAAGACAAAAAACCGGGATATTTAGAATAAAAATCTAGACCTAAAACAGGTGGAATTTTTGATTGAGGATAATAACGCACTGAATAAACAATCTTAAACTCTGTCGAAATTAAGTCTTAAGCATTTTAGAGATAGAACGAGTTTTTTCTGAAGTCACATTAACCGATTCTTTATTAGTATCTTGAATGGCCATATAAACTTCTTCACGATGGATTTTTGTCTCCTTAGGAGCCTCAATACCCAGTCTGACTTGTTTACCTTTGATTTGTACAACGCGAATTTTGATGTGATCATCAATTGCGATGCTTTCGCCTAACTTCCTTGTAAGTACGAGCATGGTTAACTCCTGTTCCCAACTTCCCTGTTAATATCGGTAAGATATTGCGAAACTGTAGCTATATTTTCAAGGGTTTAAAGTCAAGACCTTTGACCTTAATTCGCGCTTTTAGTGATTGTTAAGGAAATACGTGTAAGAGAATTTAAGAATAATCTTAAAATTATTTTAGAAAATCCATGAGATTTTTACCAATAAGACGCGAAGAAGTCTCCATCGATGCTTGCAATGTACTGTCGTTTTTATTGATCTCACTCATTGTATTAAATACATCAGCGTCCTCTAATTGTGAGGCGACGCCTTTGTTTTCGACGATTGCTTTTTGTAAACTTTCCGTCGTGTGATTCAAAGTAGAAATCCGCGAACCTACTTGGGCACGAGCGTTCACGACTTGGGACAAAGCTGAATCCAAATTATCAATGGCAAACTGTATTTCTTCTTTATCGTCAACCTTCAGCGCAATTTCAAAATCTTTTAGAATTTTTAGAACATTTGTTCCCGACTGCTCTTGTGAAACTTGGGATTGTACAACACGTTGACGAGTGGCCTTACTGGCTGGCGCCCGCAAAGTAAATTCTTGTTCATCGCCATTTTCTTTTTGCTCTTGAATCAAGTGTTCGTTTTCCTGCAGCTGCCGAACTTCGTCGGCAGTTTTTGGAGTTATAGAAGTTTCACGAATGATTCCGTCAGCTCCAATACCTTCCCCTAAGAAAACTTTGTCTCCGGAAATATTCATCGATAAGAACGCATCCTTATTGATTTGTAACTTCATGTCACCGGCATCACCATTGTAAGTTCCGTTAATATTGAACGGCGATTGTGTCGTCTGATAACCCGAGAAAATATATCGCTCACCCAATTTTCGATTACCAATTTGTATCGCTTGGCTGTAGATTTGCCCAACCTCTTGCGAAACAACTCGACGAGTCTCTTCACTGGCACCAGCATCATTGGATTGTTGAATCGCTAATTCTTTAGCTCGAACTAAAGTTTCCGAAAGTTCCGCTAAGGACTGATCGGTAAACTCTAAAAAGCTTCGGGCAATATTGATATTTTTCATATACTGTTCACTGCCACGCTGTTCAGTTCTTTGACCTAATACGCGAGCGCTAGCCACAGGATCATCAGAAGGTTTGTTTATGCGTTTTTGAGTAGCGGCCTGATTCTGCAAATCACTTTGATCCGCACGATTTTTCTGCAGATTTCCAATAACTTGATTATAGGCCATTTTATCAGTTACGCGCATTTAATTACAACCTCTTTAAATTTAATACTGTATCGAACATTTCATCAGCGGTACGAATCACTCGCGCCGAAGCATCAAAAGCTTTCTGGAATTCGATCATTTTGGTCGCTTCCTCGTCCAAACTAACTCCACTGACACTTTCACGAACTGTATCTAATTGCTGTAAAACACTGGCTTGTGAATCGCGAGATTTGTTAGCTCGTTGTGCCGCCACACCAATTTTACCAACCTGAGAATTATAAAAGTCATCAAGGGTCGACGATTTATCATCCAAAACTTGTTTGTACTGAATCATCGATATTACATTGGCAACCGTATTGTCACCAGGGGCATTTGGTCTTGCTCCGGCTGCGATTCGACCCACATCTTGCGTGATTAAACTGTTAACGTTTAGGTTAGTCGCTCCACCTTCAGTAGATTCTGAAAAGGTAAAAAACTCGGCACCTTGGTTACCATATCGATCGAAACCACCCATATGCGCCGAATTGACTTCGTCAGCCAAAGTTTCTGCAATGGTGTCAATATTAGCTTTGTACTCTTCGACGGTTTTGTCCCGCACTTCTAAAATAGCACCTAAGGAACCGCCTTTAATACGTTCGCTGACTTTAAATGGAGTCGTATGGGAAGTGGTCTGATAAAAAATGTCCGTATGGCCGTTATCTGGATTAGTCGCAATGGAAAGATCCGAGTGATCAATTCCAGAAACTAACAAGGCATTTCCAGCCGTAGAAACCGTCACCATGCCCTGATCGCCTTCAGCATACTTAATGTCCACTTTTTGATTTAGCTGCTTTAACAGCAAATCTCGACGGTCACGTTGGTCATTCGCAGGCGTACCTTGAATTTCCACTTGTGCGATCTGCTCATTTAACGAACCGATCTCGCGGGTCATTTTGTTAATTTCTTCCACATGAAAACGCACTTGCATATCCGCATCTTTTTGAACATCGGTGAGCTGCGTTTTTACTCTTTTAAAATCATTAACCATGGCTTCGGCAGTTTCCTTAACCATAGTTCGGGTAGTCACACTCTCCGGCGTATTCGATAGTTCGCGGAAAGCATTAAAGAAATCGGTTACGTATTGATTGAGGCCCTTATTACTTTGTTCGTTAAACACCTGTTCAACGCGGGCTAAACTTTCAGACCGACCTTCGAAAAAACCCATTTGGCCGGTTTCTCGTTGAATTTGTTTTTCCAAATATGGATTATTTGTCCTAGTAATACCAGCAGCTCGTGAACCCATTCCAATCTGATAGCGCCCTTCATTAACGGGAGGTGCGGTAACAAGATCTACTCTTTGACGGGAATAACCTTCTGTAGTTTTGTTGGCAATATTATGCGCAGTAGTCTGCAATGCAGTCTGACTGTTCATCATCGATCGTTTACCAATGTCCATCATCGCATTGATTTTTGCCATGCTACCGGTTATGCCTCTCTGGAAACTAAGTTTCCGGCTTTCTCTGGACCTTCGGACATCTGACCTTTACGAGCGTAATTCTTTTTACCTTGAAGTGTTTCTTTTAAATTTCCTAAAGCGCCATTAAGAACTTTTAGGGCACTTTGAGTATATATTTCGTTTTCTCTATTCTGTTCCTGAATTTCGGCAATCAACATTTCTAAAGTCTTATGCAGAGAAACTAAAGTCCCTGCCGTTTTTGGATCCACTTTTTTGGCCAATTCTAATAAACGTATTGAAGACTCTTCTAAATTGTATTTATTAGCCAAAACTTTCGCGAATTTTTCACGTTGCGAATCAATCGATTTTACTTTGTTCAACATGGATTCTTTGATTTGATTGCTAGTA
>JAYSSX010000526.1:0-1582 GCA_043720315.1 Pseudobdellovibrionaceae bacterium
GTTACAAAACAAACTAAAGACAAAAAAGTAATCGTTTTCAAAAAGAACCGTCGTAAGGGTTACAGAAGATTTAAAACTCATCGTCAACCTTACACAGAGCTTTTTGTGACTTCAATTACTACTCCTGATGGAAAAGTAACTAAAGCGGAGACATCTGCTCGCGTGTTAGATGTCGATCAAATGCGTATTGACCGTGTTGAAGCAAAAGTAGCTGCTAAAAACGAAGTCAGAGAAGATAAAGGCAAAAGAGAAGAAAAAAAGGCCGCAAAAACAGTTGCTAAAAAAGTAGTTAAAAAAGCTGCCCCTAAGAAAACCGCTAAAAAAGTGGCTAAAAAGGGCGGAGCTAAAAAGAAGACTGCTAAGAAGACTGCTAAAAAGGCATAATCATTTAACTTAAATTTAAACGGAGATAGTTATGGCAAGTAAAAAAGCCGGTGGTAGTACAAAGAATGGTAGAGATTCACAGAGTAAACGCTTAGGCGTAAAACGTTTTGGTGGAGAACATGTTCTTCCTGGAACTATCATTATTCGTCAGCGCGGAACTCAATTTCACCTTGGAAACAACGTAAAAATGGGCCGTGACTTTACAATCTACTCAATTGTTGAAGGTTTAGTGAAATTCGAAAGATACACTAAGCTTAAATTCAAAGTGAGTGTTTATCCAAAAGCAGCTTAGTTTTTACTAAATTGTAATTTTTTTTTAAACGATAAAAAGGAGCCCATATTGGCTCCTTTTTTGTTATAGCTTACGTTTAATAATCGGAATTAGATCAAATGAAATTTATTGATGAAATCTCTATAGTTGTTGCGTCTGGACATGGCGGAAAAGGAAGCGTCAGCTTTCGCCGTGAATCTATGACTCCCAGAGGCGGACCTGACGGCGGTGACGGCGGACGAGGTGGCGACCTCATTTTGAAAGTTGACAGGAACATTAATTCCCTGGTGGATTTCCGTCGCAATAAAAAATACGCCGCTGATGATGGTTCCAATGGAGCTGCCGCAAATTCTTTTGGCAAATCTGGCGATGACTTGGTTTTACCGGTTCCTGAAGGCACCTTAGTAAAAAATCTAGTAGGTGAAACGTTAGTGGATATGACCAATATTCGTGAGTACGTTTTATTAAAAGGTGGCCGTGGTGGAAAAGGAAATGCCTTTTTCAAAAACAGTGTTAACCAGGCTCCCGAGCACGCACAGCCCGGTGAAGACGGTGAAACATTAGAAGTAACTTTAGAACTTAAACTAATCGCCGATGTTGGAATCATTGGATTTCCTAATGCGGGAAAATCCACTTTGATTTCTAGAATCTCTGCAGCCAAACCAAAAATTGCTGACTATCCTTTTACTACATTAACGCCAAATTTAGGTGTGGTGAGAGCTGCTGACTTTAAATCCTTTGTAGTTGCGGATATCCCGGGACTAGTTAAGGGAGCCCATCAAGGGATAGGTTTGGGCATTCAGTTTTTAAAACATATTGAACGAACCAAAATTTTTATTCATTTAATTGATGTTTCAGGGGCAAGTCCTAATACTCCTGCCGATGATTTCAAAGACATCAATTATGAAATTGAAATGTATGATCAAA
>JAYSSX010000527.1:0-2228 GCA_043720315.1 Pseudobdellovibrionaceae bacterium
GGCTAGTTTTGCGCCTGGTGAGGAATTTGAGGGTACTGCCACAAGTCTTTTTGAGCAACTTAAGCCAATTAATGATTTTGAGCAGTCACGCCTTTTTCCGAAGGCAACATCTGCCCTTTCAAAAGCGCTAAGGCGAATTATGCCAGTTTTGCGTAAACACGGATTTTTCATTGATGTAAAAGGAAGGGTTGCTGAATATCCCCCTGTTTCAGCGTAGTTGTCCGATCAGTTAATAAACAAAAGGGTGGCGTTAAAAGAGTAACGCATGGGAACAAGTAAACGATTCAATCACGAGTTTAAAGAAGCTGTTGTAAAGAAATTACTGTCTAGAGGCAATCAAACAATAGAACAGTTCTGTGCTGAAAACAATTTAGCATTAAGCACTGTTAGCAGATGGCAGCATGAACGTGCTAATGTTTCAGTAATGAAAACCAAAAAAAATAAATTAAACTATTCAGCCGAAAAAATTTTAAAAGTTATTTCTGAAACCTATTCTTTGAATGAAGAAGACTTGGGTTTGTATCTTCGTAAAAACGGATTACATTCAAATCAGCTGACAGAGTGGCGCGCAGAAATGTTAAAACTGATGTCTGCACCAAAAGTCAGTTTAACTAAAAAAGATGAACGTGATGTTGAGATAAAATATTTAAAAAAGAATTTACGAAAAAAAGATGCAGCTTTAGCTGAAGTATCGGCATTGTTGATACTTCAAAAAAAAGCAAATTTATTATGGCCATCGCCGGACGAGGAAGAGGATCAATGACATCTTCTGCGGACAGAAAAAGTATTATAGACTTAGTTGGCGAAGCTGTGGCCTCTGGATGTCGTATACTTCAAGCCTGCGAGGTTTTTAGCCTTGAAGTGCGCACATTATTGCGCTGGAAATCAACGGACGCTGACGCTCGCTGTGGACCGATAACAACACCTTCGAATAAATTATCTGAAATTGAGCGACAGTTAATTATTAAAACTTCAGTGAGTTTTAAGTTTGCAAATCTAAGTCCCCATCAGATTGTGCCGAAACTAGCGGATGACGGAATTTTTATGGGAAGTGAGTCTACTTTTTATAGAATTTTAAAAGCTGAAAAATTAAATATTCACCGTGGGCATTCAAAACCAAGGGTGGTGACGCCACCAAAAGCCTATGAAGCAACCAAGCCGAATCAGATTTACAGTTGGGATATAACGTATTTGCAAAGTTCAGTTAGGGGTCAGTTTTATTATTTATATTTATTTATAGATTTGTTTTCTAGAAAAATTGTAGGCTGGGATATACATCAAACTCAAGAATCAAGCTTATCAGCTGAGCTTTTGGAAAAAATTTGTAAATCCGAAAATATAAATAAATTTCAAGTAACAGTTCACTCTGATAACGGTGGTCCAATGAAAGGTGCCACGATGTTAGCTACGATGCAAAAACTTGGTGTAATGCCATCATTTAGCAGGCCCAGTGTTAGCAATGATAATCCATATTCCGAATCAATGTTTAAGACGCTAAAGTACTGTCCGATGTTTCCATCAAAACCGTTCGAAAATATTGAAGCCGCAATAGTTTGGATGCAAAAGTTTACAAACTGGTACAACACAGAGCATTTGCACAGCGGAATAAATTTTGTAACACCATCGTCAAAACATGCAGGGCTTGATATTGAAATTTTAAAAAATAGGAATGAAGTTTATGAAAAAGCGAAGCTGCAAAACCCAGAAAGATGGTCAGGAGAAACTCGAAACTGGGATCCAGTTACAGTTGTCAAATTAAATCCCTTGAAAGAAAAACAAAAATCGAATACAAAAGAAAAATATCAACAAGCATGTTGATCAAATCGGACAACTATCCTGAAATTTTTCGCTATTGGGCGTTTGCTCGGGGGCAGAAAAAAGCAGGGCTTACGAACCACTACCGTTTCCATGATTTGAGGCATACTTTTGCCTCTCATTTTGTGATGAACGGCGGTAGCCTCTACGACCTGCAAAAGCTGCTTGGCCACGCCAGGTTTGAAGAAACCCAGAGGTACGCTCATTTATCACCGTTGCACTTAGCAAAAGCGATAAATATTGTTTCTTTTGGGGCTCCAATAAAGCCAGCGCCAGAAGTGTTACCAGTACCAACGGCTCCGGCAGCGGAGCCCGCGGCACAAGTTGCACAGCCTACGGCGAGAAGTCTCAGACTTGTGGCCCAAGTTTAAGCCAATATTTTAGTCTCAGTGAGGCGAGCATGTCCTAGAATT
>JAYSSX010000528.1:0-2010 GCA_043720315.1 Pseudobdellovibrionaceae bacterium
ATTTAAATTTAAAAAAGGTGTGTTTGCTCTCGGACTATCTTGGAGCCCGCAATGGAAAACGGGATCTTGTAATTTTACAAGAATTGTTTGCTTGCGGGGCAATTAAACTGATTCCTAAGAAAAACTAATTGGACAGAGATTTTTGAATTTTCTTGTTTAAATTGTCGACCGAATTGGCAAAATTTTTCTTAAACTTTTTCCAACCGGTTTCTCCGTTATCTTGCATCTTTTCTAACTTCGCAGATAACTCGTCACGAGTTTGTTCTAACTCTTGAATGGTTCTGTCTTGAGCCTCACTGCCTTTTTCCTTTGCTTTGCCTTTTAGCTCTACAATTTTAGCTTCGGCGGCGTCTAATTCCGCTCGCATTTCTTGTTTGAACTGAGCATAGTCTTTTTTGGCTCCCTCTACGGTTTCTGATGCCTGCAGTAAACTGGTACCTAAAATAAGTGAAATGATAATCAATAATTTCCGCATCGTATCTCCTTTAGACTTCAGACCTGCGGAATCTTTCCCGTCTGTAAGAAAAATTCGAAGTCGTGTCTAGGTTTAAATCAAATGAGTCGCTTATGAAAGTCTCTATCAGTGCGGCGGGAATTGCAAGTACTTCAGATAGCACCTTAGCGGAGGTAGTTATGTTAAACGTTCAAAAAATTTCTAGCATCTATAAAAATACTTCTGACCTTAGAGGGCAGAAGGACAACCATTTGGATTTGTATGACAGCAGATTTTCGCGTCGTACTGATGCTGCAAAGCTAGCCAAAGAATTTAAAGAAATTCTAGATAAAGAGTTGAAAAAAAATAAGTCCGATCACTAAGACTAACCCTTGTAGAAATTAAAGTGATTTTCGATTTAATATCTGTTGTACCGCTTTGTTGAAAGTGTGATCTAGTTTTTTTATTTTTTCTGATAAATTATTGAAGTCGGCAACAAAAATAAGTTCTTCAATACACTTCTGTTCTGGAAGCGGAAAAGTTTTATGTATGTAGCGCATCCCAAAATCATAGGTAAATGGGCGGAGTAAATTCCTAAAACTTCAATATACGGGCGAACCATACCCATTTGATAAAATCCAAATGCATCGATAGGCCTTCGTCTTTCCATTTCTTTTAAGGTCAGAGTTTTTAAAATCGGAAATCTCTAGCTTAATTCTATGGCGCGCAATTGCTGCCTTGCAAATAGAGCCTTAGGATCGGTGTGTCCGGTTTTTATCAAACCAAGTTTGTCGAAAAATATCTTAGGAGTTCCATGACGTTCGACTTCCATAAAATCCGCCAACAATTTTGTGTCTGCCATATCAAAGATAGCGCAATCAACAGAAAAGAATTTCGGCGAATCCTTCAAGACGATTACTCTTTGTGCCATCCCTTCGCCCCAAAAAGACTTGCTAGATTGCCAAGCATATCTTGAAGAATCACTTCGATGACTTGATTTCTATATTTGCTAACTGATGCATCTATTTCCATGTCGAGCCTTATTTAGTGGTGCTACAATAACTAAATTTCGTGAACGAACCATTCTCGAGGTGAACGATAACGACTGCCCCAAACACCGCGATCAGTTCTTTCTCCCACTGAAATTACCATCACGATACGATCACTGAATTTTAGCTTCAAAATCTTTTTTACTCGGGCCTCATCAAAGCCTTCCATAGGACAGGTGTCGAAACCCTGTGCTGAAATTGCTAACATAAAATTCTGACTGGCTAATGCTGCTGATTTAATACAAGTTTCTTCACGATCACGTAATGACCATGGTTTGCGCGGAGTGGGCTTAAAAATTCCCATAATGTTAAAAATGAGCCACTTAATAGGAGCAATCAATTGAAATCCATAGAGAAAAGGTATCAATTTACCATAGTACGACCGCATTTGCTTTTCCAGTCCTGTTGGAATGGCATTCTCTAAAAGGTCAATAGAAGTCTTTTTCCACAATGAAGGTCGAACCGAAACGACTATCAGTTCCTGCGCCGTAGCAGCAGCCCCTTGGCTCATGCAAGCTACTTTTAGAT
>JAYSSX010000529.1:0-2208 GCA_043720315.1 Pseudobdellovibrionaceae bacterium
TGCTTATTATCGAACATCGAGTTTACTAATAAATCGCGATCTAAAGACATTAAAATGGCTTCACGTACGGTCTGACTCTTTAATATGCTATTGTCCAAATTGAAATCAATATGTTCATAAGAAAATGACTGTGCGAAGTGAACTTTGTAATTTAATTTATCTGCCAATACTTTCCTTTCAAAGATTTGCGCCAAATCAAAAGAATATCCAACATTGGCAACCATATCAATGTCGCCGCTTAAAATCGCCGGCTCTATACTAGACGAATTGGAAATAATTTTGATTTGAATTTTATCAAGTTTAGGTGCTTCGCCATAAAACTTGGGATTTTTTGTGAGAATTAAATGACTGCCTGGCTTAAATTCAGAAATTAAAAACGGACCATTATAAATGCCGGGGTTTGTAGGATCTTTAACATATAAAGTATTTTTCTCGTAACCCTCCTTTTGGCCCTTGTATTGCTGATAGACTGCATTTTCTAAATGCTTTGGCAAAATGTAAAACTGATACATGCGGAAAAAATCCCAACGATCAGTCGCATAAGTAATTATGGCTTTTTTTGTATCCTGCGCAGAACACTCTACTTTTTCGACTTGGTCATAAGCATCTCGATTGGCCACGGCAATATTCTTATCTGATCCTACCAATTTAGAAAAAGCGATATCATCGCAGGTGACTGGTTGACCATCTCCCCAAAGTGTATTCTTTTTTAGGTTCCAAACTGCTTTTACTTTTTTAACGCCATTAACGTTTATGATTTCAGCTAACTTATTTTTTAGGGAAGGGATTTGTTCGGCCATTTGCGGCTGCCAAACCATATTTTCATCCAAGGTGACTAATTTGCGGCCAGCCATATTATAGACGTAAGTGCTTGCCAACATACTGGTAATCAATTGATTTAAAGAGTCAAAGTCTTGAGGAAGGCCAATCTTAAGAACCTTTTCGGTACTTGCCATTGCATCTTTAGCATTGCCTTGAAGCACGAATAAGGTACAAACTAACGGTACTAAAAACTTCTTGAACATGAAATTCTCCCTGGTTATTCAACAGAAACTATTCGAAGATGAAAGAGAAAGCAATGTCAGGAAAATGTTATTATCAGTCTTTCCACCAGATATAAAGTATGCTGAACTATTGTACAAGTGGCGCAACGAGCCTAAAACTCTATAATACAATCCTGTAAAAAACAGAAAGCCTGAAGAACGGCCCAAAGTTTTGCGTAAGGGCCTTAAATCAATGCAACCTTTCCATGAGAATGCATCGTACAGGTGATTTACTGATGAACAGCAGAGAATCGAGTAGTGCTTTCTACTGGAAATTTAGTTAGAATAGTGATGCAAACAAGGGGGCACAATGAACAGCGAAGATCTTAAAAGAAAATTGTTCTCAGCCGGTTTTTTTGTAAGTACAAAGTTCGAACGAATGTTAGACATGCTTCTTACCTATAAACAGACTAAAAAGCCGCCGTCGTTTCGAAGTAAAGACAATTACACTCGAATCAAAGCAAAATTAAAAGCCGTTTTAAAAGCCTATGAAAAAGAAATTTCACTGGGAGTAAGTTCCGCGTTTTTACCTGCACGTGTGGTCAGGTATTTGTTTTTGATTCTAGTAGCCTTAGAATTTTTTGAAGTGAATAAAAAAACGGCGCCTAAAATGGCAGCTAGGTCATAGATGGATCGATTAAGCCTGGAAAAACTTTTGCATGAGCAAATTCCTTTGGCAAAAGCTATGGGTGTGAAAGTCATTAAGTTAGACGACACTTCCGTCGAATTAACCAGCCCGCTGCAACCAAATCACAATCACATTGGAACCGCCTTTGGAGGTTCGTTAAGTACCTTAATGATCCTGGCGGGATACTGCAGGCTATTTGTAATGATGAATGGGATAGGTCACGTATTATTGAAAAACACTTCTATGCGTTTTATAAAACCGGTCAATGAAGAATTGCGTGCCGTTGCTGCTAAACCAGAAGAAACTCTTAGCGAGAACTTTTTAAAAATCTATGCTAAAAAAAAGCGGGCGAGATTTGTTTTGACTAGCGAAATTATTTTGGCTGATGGGACGGTGGCTTGTCAAATGACTGGGGAATTTGTCGGCACTTGATATATACCCGCATGTCTGCGCTTTAAACGCTTAAGCGCAAGCATGCGCTTGATACGCTACCACTAGGAAATTATTTAAGGAGTTTTTCTAACTCAGTTTTTAGAT
>JAYSSX010000530.1:0-2516 GCA_043720315.1 Pseudobdellovibrionaceae bacterium
GCTGTGGAAAGTTTTCTAACAAGCCCCAATATGTATGAACCCCTAAAAGAAAAGTCGCGTGATTGGGTACTCAAATTTCATGGTGTTTCTGAAGTAGTATATAGACTTCAAAAACTTTATGATTTAGCCCAAAAGAATCGGCAAAAAGGCAAGGAATAAGGTCCCTAAAAGTAATCCAATTACTTTATGAAATGGATATTGAATTCGTTGCATTTTTTGAGACATATAAAACGAGCTAATTAATAACCCACTATAGCCTGCAAGATTGGCGTAAACCGATCCTGCAATACCAATCTTTGGAATTAGAATTAAATTTAATTCAACGTTAATTATTGCCCCGATGAAAAAACTAATTGTGCTGGCCCATGTTTTTTTGTGATGCAAAAAGGTAATTATAGGGAAGTAATAAAGAGTATTTAACAAAGTACAAAAAGATAATATTCCGACAAATTTAGCTGAGGGAAAGTAGTTTTCCGGCGCAAGCAAATGGTAAATGTATGGGGACAAGAATGACATAAGTACAACAAATAATCCTCCAGCAGTCAGTACATAGATTAAAACCTTCGGGAACATTTTGTGCTCGAAGCCTTTGCTCATTTTTTTTAAGGCGTAAGGTGGCCAGGCAATTTGAAAAGGGCCCTGTAGGGCACTACCGATTGTAGATATTCGATTAGCAAACGAGTAAATGGCGACTTGATCTAATCCTAAAAGTTGCGAAATGACTATTCTGTCAAACAGGCTAATTCCCCATGCAAAAAATGAAAAGGGAAGTAATGGTAGGGCCACAGCCAGCAAAGATCGTAGGAAGTGTTTGATAAATCTCATTTTAAGGAGATCTAGATTTAGACAAATCGCAAGCGCAAGTGCAAAAAAGTTTACTGCAATTAAAATATTAAATATTAATTGCAAACTAAGCATTTGAAACCTGGAGTAGAAAAAAATAAAGAGCAAAGTTGGGAGTGTTTGTACAGTTACCAAAATATTATATTTGATCGCTTGAAATTTCTGGCGCAGACATACGTTGAGGTAAAATGAAACGCCTTGAATACATCCGACAAAAATGCTCTTTTGCGCCAAAGTTTTATAATTTAAGGAGGAGTCCTTTAGTAAAAAAACACCTAGTTCCGCCCCATAAAAATATCCAACTAAACCAATAAGAATGGCCCAACCCAAAACGAAAAAAAAACCAGTACTGGCAAGCTCTTGCTTTTCATGTGGCAACTTTTGCTGTTGAAATAAGCTAGAAAGCCCCGAATCAAAATTAAAAACCGTTAGGGTATTTACCAGAATCAAGAGGCTAGAGAGTGTTTCATATGCTCCATAATCGCTGGGGCTAAGTTTTACAACTAAGATAGGTAGTAGCAAAAATACTTGTAGTCGACTAACAATGAAACCAATAGCATAAACCATGCTTTGATTTAAAAGATTTTTCATAGGAAAATATTCACATAAAAGCCCCTCTTAACGTTAGCAATTGTACGAATTGCGTACCCGTGTCATTTGGTTTTAATTTATCGAATCGGCGAATATGCAGTAAATTAGTAATTTTAAGGCAAGGATTTCGGATGCAACCACATAAGTATAAAGAAGTTAAAATTCACAGCACGGCAGTTATTGAAGGTGATGTAGAAATTGGCGAAGGGACAGAAATTGGTGCTTTTTGCTATCTAAAAGGTCCACTAGTAATTGGTAAATACAATAAGATTTATACCCACGTTGTGATGGGTGAAGGGCCTGAGCATAGAACTAAACCAATTCCTGTTGGCCCAATTATCATTGGGGACTGCAACCATTTTCGTGAATTTTGTGTCGTACAAAGAGGCACGGGAGATAGGATAACCCAAATCGGTAATGACTGCTATTTTATGGATCATGTTCATTTGGCTCATGATTGTCTAATTCGGGACTCTGTTAATATCGCGCCGAATACAGTACTTGCTGGTCATGTAATAATTGATAGCTTTTCAAATATTAGTTTGAATGTTTCGATACATCAATTTTCTACAATTGGAGCTTACTCAATGGTTGGGATGGGTGGGGTAGTTACTAAAGACATTCCACCGTTTACAGTGGTTTCGGGCAACCCATGTCAATTCTTAAAATTAAATGAGCATCATTTTGAAAAACTGGGTCTATCTAAAAAGGATTTTATCGAAGATCAAGATTTACTAAAAACCAACAACCCAAAGCTTCAGCCGTTTTTTGAGTATTTTTATGGTCAGTCTAGACGAAAAAAATTCTTAAGAGTCACCTTGAATTCCATTTACACTTAGCATGTCATTCCCAAAGCAAGCTGGATTTAAAAAAAGAATTTTAATTATCTCAGCATTTTATTCACCTAAGATACATGTGGCTAGCAATCGGGCAGTTGCAATGGCTAAATATTTGAAAAAAGCCGGATTTGAGGTCACTGTTTTAAGTGAGTTTTCTGGTCCAGAATTAGTAAGTGAAAGTTTGGATCAAGGAATAAGAGTTTTCTACTTGAGTGGTTTGCATTGGTTAAATCGAGAATCTTT
>JAYSSX010000531.1:0-1658 GCA_043720315.1 Pseudobdellovibrionaceae bacterium
TTTGCACTCCTGATTTTGTTTGGACCTAAGCATTTTTTTGACAGAGAAAAGCCCGTTAATATCGAAGTCAGCATCATAGAAAAACCGGTACCCAAAGCCAAACCAGTTCCTGTTGAAAAGGTAATCATTGATGATAAAAAACAAATCGTTGATCAAGATGAAAAACCGATTAACGACGAAACTCCAAAAGAAGCAAAATATTTGAGTGCTAAAAATCAAGTTGTAAAAACGCAAACGATTGCTACCAAGCGCGGCGACTTTAAAAATGTATCTAAACCAGTCAAAGGCAATGACGGCGGTCAATTCAAGCCAATGACTTTTGACGACATGAAACCGAAATTTGATGCTTCAAAAACAATGGACGAATTTTTGAAGAAAGAACACATCAAAGAAAAAGAATCTGAAGAGATTGCTTTAAAACAACCCGAGAAAAAAGAACTACCAAAACCAAAAGAGACTGCGAAGGCTGAAAAACCGGGATCTCCTGGTGATGAAAGTCAGTCGATTGATTATATCAAAGATTTAGATCCTGGATTAGAAACGATGTTATCTACACGCGAGTTCGTGTATTACACTTACTACGCAAGGATTCGAAAACAATTGAATCAATATTGGGGCCCGAAAGTACGCGAAAAAGTGACTAAACTTTACAGCCAAGGCCGACAAATTGCCTCTTCTGGCGACAGAATTACCAAGCTATTGGTAACTTTGGATAAAGGCGGCAAACTTGTTAAGGTGCAGGTCATCGGTGATTCGGGAATTAGAGAACTTGATGAAGCCGCAGTAGAAGCATTTAGAGCCGCTGGACCGTTTCCCAATCCTCCAATGGGCATGATAGACCCCGATGGAAATATCAAGATTCGCTGGGATTTCATACTTGAAGCTTAGTGCTATGCACAAGCATTGCCGTAACAGAAAGCTAATGTTAAAAGTTTAGAGTTTTTATACTACGAGCTTTTAAGACAGGAACCACACATGAGCAAAACCACTAAAAATAATACTTCAGCGTCGATCTCTGTAGATACTTCGACTTTGGATAAAATTGCAAAACGTGCGCATTACTTAGCTACGCAAATGATTTATCAAGCCAATCATCGCACCGACAAAGAAAAGGGTGACCCTAAAATTGGTGGCCATCCGGCTGGTAGCGCAAGTACATTACACATCATGGGTGCTTTACATTTAATGGTAAAATCAGGTTTTGATTTTATCGCTAACAAACCACACGCATCCCCTACTGATCACTCTTACAATTACCTTTTAGATCTATTTTTGAATTCTGATTTTACCAAGTTCACTTTAGAACAAGCCAACACGGCGATGATGGGTTTACGGGCTTATCCTAAAAATGGGGAACCAGTATTTCAATCTTACCATTCAGCTTACGACAGTGATCATCATAATTTCTTTCCTTCAGGTACTGTGGGAATTCCACCCGTTAACGCCGGCTACTTGGCGCTAGCTTACAGATATGCACGTGAACATGGTTTTGAAGTTCCGCAAGCCCACTTTTGGGCTGTGTGTGGAGATTCTGAATTTCGCGAAGGATCTATGTTCGAAGCTGTACCTGATTTTGCCGAGCGTGAAATTGGAAACTTAACCTGGATTCTTGATTACAATCGCCAGTCATTGGACGGACACCGTATTACTAATAAAAG
>JAYSSX010000532.1:0-2553 GCA_043720315.1 Pseudobdellovibrionaceae bacterium
CTGAAAACTTCGAGGGCATGACTCTAGGGCCCCTTATCGATGGTAAATTCAAAAGTTTGTTTGTAATATCGGACAATAATTTCAAGAAATCCGAAAAAACCCAGATTTTAGTGTTCAAAATTAAGTAATAGCCTTAAGACTCAGGAATGAAAACCTGGAAATTGAAAAAAGGTGCCGATCGTAGAATTCGCAGTGGTCATCCCTGGGTTTTTACCAGTGAGCTGGAATCTAGTCCCAAAACCATACAATCGGGCGAACCGATAGAATTAGTCGATACCTCAGGTAAAACTGTGGCCTATGGTTATGGAAGTTCAGTATCGCAAATCTCATTCCGAGCCTTGGACGTACAGGGTCTTTATACCAATGCCGCAACTCCAGAGTTTGTGGCTGAAAAGGTCGTACAAGCTTGGGACTACCGTAACTCTTTAGGATATAAAAATAGTTTTCGCGTTTGTTTTGGCGAAGCCGATTTTTTGCCGGGATTAGTTGTTGATAGGTATTTGGGAATCAATGGCGACCAAGTCATTGCCTTTCAAGTTCTAACTGCAGGTATGCAGACGATCCTTGCCGATCCTAAAACCTTTTTTAAAAAATTGGTTCAGCGATTAAACGAAAAAAAGATTTCTGATATCAGTTGGGAAAAAACCGTCGTTGTAAAAAGAAACGATGTTAATATTCGCAAACTCGAGGGGCTGGCAGTGGAGCCGCCCGAAGTAATCAGTGACTATTTAATTGATAAAGAACTATTGCAAAACTATACTTTTAAGCATGATAAAAACGAAGTACAGTTTACTTGTGACCTGTTGGAAGGACAAAAAACTGGTTTCTTTTTAGATCAGTCTTACAACATTGAAAAATTCAGTCAAATTTTGCAAAGAGTTTCTTGGAATCAAAAAGAAATTAAAATATTAGATCTTTGTTGTTACGTCGGGCAATGGTCGACTTTAGTTGCCTATCATTTAAAAAAAGCATTTCCCGAAATTAAAATTACAGTTACTTTAGTCGACGTTTCAGATTCAGCCCTGAAGTTTGCACAAAAAAATACTTCGGCATTTGCTGACCTGGTGGAGATTAAAAAACTGGATGTCGTTCATGATTTGGAACAACTCTCGTCGCAAACTTATGATTTAGTCATCGCTGATCCTCCAGCTTTTATCAAAGCCAAAAAAGATCTCCCTAATGGTCAACATGCTTATATGAAAATGAATGAGCAAGCGTTTCGTGTTGCTAAAAAAGAGGGTTTCGTCGTTTCTTGTTCGTGTTCAGGTTTAATGACTGAGGAGCTTTTGCAAGAAGCTTTACGAAAGGGAATGTCGCGAGCCCGCGTAAACGCACATTGCCTGTTTAAAGGCGGCCATGCGCCTGATCATCCTCAGTTAGTTCAATTTCCAGAAGGTTCTTATTTGAAGATGTTAGTACACCGAACGATCTAATGCGTTCGGTGTACTAATCAATTAGTCGGATTCAATACAGGTGCAGTCTGTTGTTTATGCAGATTCGTTAATTTCGCGATGTAATCTTTTAAAGCATGGTTTTCTTGTTTCAAGATTGTGATTTGGGTCAAACTTTGTTGCAAGTGGCTGTAGTAGTCTTGTGCCTCAATTGATTTTTTATCAAAAGAAATTTTTAATTCAACAATCTTCTTTTCGGCAATATGGGAAAGATTTTTTAAGGCTTCGGTTTGTTTTACAGAATGATTTTCAAACGCTGACAACGAATGAGTTAGTTCGTCAAATTCTGAGTCCCGTTGAGAAAGAATTTGATTTAACTTTGTAATTTCTTCGTCTTTATTTAATAAAGCCGATTCCATCTCTTTTTGAGTTTCTTTAAAATGGTTCAGACTTTGCATTTGTTTTTCGGTCTCTTGAGCAAAACGATCTTTAGCCTTTACTAATTCCAGTTTCATGTCGTTACACAAGGCCTGGGCTAATTCTAATTCATGAGAAAGCTGTTTATTTTTGTCGCTGAAATATTGATTATGTCTTTTCTCTTCGTTCAAAACTTGTTGGGCTTTAGTACGGATCTCTTCAATTTCAAATTGAAGTTTTAGATTCAGCTCTAATGACCTTGCTAGGTCCGTCGAAAGTTTAGAGTTAGTTGATCGTTCTTGTTCTAACTGATCAGTAATCTTTTGAAGCTCTTTATTGTAGTCGACTTGGAACACATTCAAATTATCAAAAGATCGAAATCTCTCCTGAATGTCTTCTTGGGCTTGCATCAACTCGTCTTGAGTTTTCTTCAGTTGAAAATGTAATTTTTCCAACTTTTCAGAAGAGGAATGACTCTCATTTTTTTGAGAAAGTTCATTCAGTTTATCGCAGATCTCATCAAATAATTTTTCGTGTACAACAGTTTCCATAGTCTTAAAGACTAAAGTACATTACATACTTTGGTCATCGTTTTTTAGGTAAAAGTGCATGACTTGGCCAAGGTCTAGGTTTATGAATTGGATATGCGAACAGATAAAGACCGACCCTCAACTTGGGTCAAATATCAAGATCACTTCTGTAACAGTTGTTATGCCGGCTGCTGTACCATGCCAGTCGAAGTAAA
>JAYSSX010000533.1:0-3415 GCA_043720315.1 Pseudobdellovibrionaceae bacterium
ATAGATCTGGGAAGCCGCGGAGCGGGTGAGAGGTCCATTACTCCGGAGGCGGACCACTAATAGTCCTGCGGGAAAAATGATGGTATCCTTTTTTCGAGCATAGCATCGAGTGCGACCGAAACATTTATGTTGAGGGAGTACAGGTGCCCGAAGGGCTTGCCCCTCCATATTTCCCATTGCTGCAAAAAATATGTTTGGGATAATTACTTTTTCTCTTGGTTGTTTTGTTGGTGCGCCGAGTTCGAGTCTTTAGGTTTGGCTAGATTCTTCAAAATCTGTTTTAGTATTTCTTCCAATAGTGTTGCGACACCGGTTTCAGAGGTTCGCGCGTGTTCGGCCGCCCGCTGACGTTCCAGCTGTTTTTGTCTTTGCACCACTAAAGCAATCACACTGATAAAATAGAAAAATAGAGAAATTGCAAAAAATATCGCAGCCGAAATCATTAACCCAGTAAAACTAATTGCTCCACTATGTTCAATCTGTAGCCCAATGCCAATAATCGCAACTACCAGCGCAATCAATAAAAAAACGCTGGCTACGATACAACCAATAGTAAACAAAAAATAGTTTCGTGCGGTCTGCACACTACGTTCAAAAAATTCGATAGCTGAATTCGAATTGGTAAACGTTTTCTTTAGAGCAAAAATTTGCAATGCAAAAGATATCAATTTAAACATATTATTTTCTGCTTCCTATTAAATAGCCTAGCACTAGGCCAACAACTGCGGCGCCCGCTAATGTCTGAAGTGGATATTCACGCATAAACTCAGTTGCAACCTGCGCGACCTCTTTCGCTTGGGTTTTCATTTTAACAAGATCTTCATTTTCCTCCAAATCTTCTATCACTTTTTTTAAATCTTCGCTTAAAAGATCGGCTAGATCGCCCGGTTGATTTTTACTCATGGTTTATTTCCTGTCCTGATTCTACAGGCTTTAGTAGAATTCAATGCTTAAGGTTGCACTGTTTTCAACATTACTAGCGTCGCACCGGTTTGGTCGAGCAAAATCGGCTTCGACCGAAGCTTCGGCCCTGGCTCCCGAACATTTCTAATATTTACTTTTTTTGGAAAGTCCGTGGAGAAGTTTGGTAACTGTTTCCAATAAAGAATTAGGCTTTACTATGAAACTGACTTGTCCGACCTGCACCGCCAGATCTTCCTAGCTAAATTGAAAGACCCTCTAAAATTGGGCAGTCCGGTCGATTATCGCCATGACAGCATTTTGCTAGATGCCGCAGAGTTTTTGCCATCGCTTCCAACTCGGAAATTTTTGTTTCTAGCTGCTTTAAGTGCGCCATTGCCAGAGATTTAACTTCCGAACTCACTCTTGTTTTATTTCTCCAAAGACCGACTAATTTTTTAATTTCCTTCATTGGAAAACCTAGTCCGCGTGCGCGCTTCACAAATGCCAGAATGTGTACATCGGTTTCGGAATAAACCCGATATCCTGATTCGGTCCGTGAGGCTTTGGGGATGATGCCTAAAGATTCATAATGACGGATAAGTTTTGCGTTTACTCCTGATACTTTTGCTGCCTGCCCAATGTTCATATTGCCTTCAAATTCCTTAAGTAGCGTGTAATTATGGTAAGTTAACACAACATTACAATAAATTGGAATGTTTTCCTTGACCTTGCAATCGTTGGAAGGTGCAAAGTCTAAATAAGGAAGCAATTAGCCTTCTTTAAGAGGATGGATCAAATGTCGATGCAAACCGTGGAAATCTGCAAGGATCATTGGTACAACATTTAACCCCGCTCACTTTTTCGAATTAAAAAATTGGAGTTTCAAATGGAAAAAAAATCAAATCACCAATACAATCACCATGAAAGTCACAAACACGATCACAGTCACCATCAACATTCTGCTGGTTCTGTGAGAGATCCCGTCTGTGGCATGACCATTGACCCCAAAACCGCAAAAGGTGGCAAAACTACTTTTGAGGGGGCCGATTATTACTTTTGTAACCCAAAGTGCAAATTAAAATTCGATGCAAACCCGCATTCTTACCTAGTAGAAGATTCAAAGACTGAACTTGTTGCCGCTGGCGATCAAGAACGTATCTATACTTGCCCAATGCATCCAGAGATTAAACACAATGGACCAGGAAACTGTCCGATATGTGGAATGGCGCTTGAGCCCGAGGAAATTTCACTGGAGGAAGAGACAAATCCCGAACTCACTGATTTCATAAAAAAACTTAAAGTAAGCATTCCTTTAACCGTCCCACTTTTACTTCTCGCCATGTCGGATTTAATTCCGGGACAGCCCATTCAGCATGTTCTTCCTCCGTGGACCAATGCCGGAATTCAGTTTCTTTTGGCAACTCCGGTAGTGCTGTGGGCTGGGCGCCCCTTTTTTGAGCGCGGTTGGGATTCAGTCAAATCCAAACATTTAAATATGTTTACATTAATTTCAATGGGAACTGGGGTGGCGTATCTGTTCAGCCTTGCCGGAACATTTTTTCCGGGAATTTTCCCAGAAAGCCTTAAAGTTCACGGTGGAATGGTGCCACTTTACTATGAAGCTGCAGCAGTTATTACGACTTTAGTTTTACTTGGCCAGGTTCTTGAGCTTCGCGCGCGCAGCCAAACCGGAAGCGCGATAAAGGCATTGTTGGGGCTTGCACCAAAAACGGCCAGAAAGCAAAATGCTGACGGTACCGAAGTTGATGTTCCCATTGAACATATTCACGTCGGCGATTTTCTAAGGGTAAGGCCCGGCGAAAAGATTCCCGTTGATGGCGAGGTCATTGAAGGTAGAGGTATCATCGATGAATCAATGATTTCCGGTGAGCCTATTCCTGTTGAAAAAGAAATAGGTGATAAGGTTACAGGCGCAACTGTCAACGGAACAGGAGCCTTTGTCATGAGGGCTACAAAAGTCGGATCTGATACTCTTTTATCGCAAATCGTAAAAATGGTCTCGCAAGCGCAAAGAAGCCGAGCACCTATTCAAAAGCTTGCCGATAAAGTTTCTGGATATTTTGTTCCAGCTATCATTTTAATTTCAATAGCTACAGCTGCAGTTTGGTATTTTTTAGGGCCTGATCCTAAACTGACACATGCTATTGTAAATGCGGTGGCTGTCTTAATTATTGCTTGTCCCTGTGCCCTTGGCCTGGCAACCCCGATGTCCATTATGGTGGGAACGGGAAAAGGTGCGCATCTTGGCGTTCTTATTAAAAATGCAGAGTCCCTTGAGGTAATGCAGAAAATTACAACCTTGGTTGTCGATAAGACAGGAACTTTGACGTTAGGAAAGCCAAAACTATCCGTTGTAAAAACGCTTCCGGGTTTTGAAGAAAATGAAGTTCTTAATTTGGTTGCTTCAATTGAAAAATCAAGTGAGCATCCCTTAGCCCAAGCCATCGTTCAAGGAGCTTATGAAAGAAAACTGCAGCTTTTTCAGGTATTT
>JAYSSX010000534.1:0-2100 GCA_043720315.1 Pseudobdellovibrionaceae bacterium
TTTGATATAGATGGTATTGTGATTAAAGTTAACTCTATTTCCGTTCAAGATGACTTGGGTATGGTTGCTCGCAGCCCACGCTGGGCCACGGCAGCCAAATATAAACCACAACAGGCTGAAACCATCATTGAAAATATTGTCGTACAGGTTGGAAGGACGGGCGCGATCACGCCAGTCGCAATTATGCGTCCGGTAAAAGTCGGCGGAGTTACGATTACAAACGCTACCTTACACAATCAGGATGAAATCGACAAAAAAGATGTTCGAGTTGGTGATTCCGTAATTATCCAGCGCGCCGGCGACGTCATTCCAGAAGTAGTTCAGGTTCTTTTAGAAAAGCGGCCGAAAAACTCTAAACCTTATCACATCAAAGAAGAATGTCCGATTTGCCAATCGCCGGCAAAACGCGGTGAAGATGAGGCTGTTTTACGTTGTACCAATGAAAAATGCCCGTCTATTATTAAAGGCAATTTAAAACATTTTGTGTCTCGAAAAGCGATGAATATCGACAAAGTAGGCGAAAAAATTATCGATGCCTTTTTTGATAATGGTTTAGTCCAAAATATTTCGGACTTGTACAAACTAGATAAAGATATGATTTTGAGTCTTGATCGACAGGGTGATAAATCAGCAGATAATATTTTAGCCAGTATTGAAAAAAGCAAAAAGACAACACTTTCAAAATTTATATATTCATTAGGAATTCGATTTGTAGGCGAACAAACAGCCAAATCATTAGCGGAACATTTTTTAAATATTGAATCGTTTTTAGAGTTGGAATCTGAAGAGATTTTAAAAGTTCCTGATATTGGGCCAAAAGTTGCCGAATCTGTATTAAATTGGACTAAACAAAAGGAAAATAAAAAACTAATAAAAAGTTTACTTCAGTTGGGTGTGACCATCGAAATTGCCAGCCGGAATAAATCAGGTCCTCTTTTGGGAAAAAGTTTTGTTATTACTGGAACTTTAGAGGTGGGCCGAGATGAAGCCAAACAAGTGATTGAAGAAAACGGCGGAAAAATATTGTCTTCAGTGTCTTCAAAATTAAATTACTTGGTAGTGGGAAGTGATCCAGGTTCAAAAGTGGAAAAAGCTGAAAAGCTGGGTGTTCAAATCATTTCTTGGGATGACGTCAAATCAATGATGGCTTAAATCAAGGCCGCGGATCGCGGCCATAAGAAATAAAATTAAATGTGGTCGATGATGATATCTCTAGCCATAACCGTCTTGCGGCCATCTGCTTTTGCGCTATCAACACCTTTTTTGCAAAGTTGTTCTACTGCTTTACTTAAGATATCAATGGTTTCAGCAGACGTGTTCATCTCACCGTGTTCTTTGATAAATTTTTTAACTTTACTTGTAACTACTAATACATCTGCCATGGAGCCTCCTAGGAAGTTTTAATTGTCCCAGGTAAAAGCCTGTCATATATGAGATCTAATGACAAATACATTTGATTTAGATCTTTAATATTGTGCGTTATTTAATTGATTAGCGAGCCTTGCTACGCTCTTTTGCCTTAAAAGCTTCGTAAGTTTTTTCGCCATCAAAGACCATTAATTGAGCACTTCGACCCGTGAATTTAGGGTCATCGCTAGGTTGAATCCATACAAAAGTTTTCTGATCGACTGATTTTGTACATTCCACATCCAAAAAGGCCGGCGACCAGCAACCACTGTTCAAGTGTTCAACCGAACCTATCATTTCGTGGCGTATCACGTGAGTGTGCCCGTAAACAATGCGACTAACTCCGGTAATTGCGCTTGAGGTCGATAAAACCCAATCATCAGGTTCTTTGTATGAAGAAACGTGGGAAACGATCGACTTACTATAGAAAAGAAAAAACGGAACCAACAGAAATAATGGAATGAAGGCCCAAAAAAAAGAAACTGAATAAATCTGACGAACTACCAACATCATTTCAAAAATAATGATAAATGAAATAAAGATCAGAAAAGCGCGATCCAACCATAATTCCCTAGCCAACAAAATGGGATTATTATTAGCCGGCGAAGCAAAAAGTTCTTTCATCTCGCGAACAATTCGCGGAGTCGCATTAGAGTGCTGGGCAATCTTATTAATCTTATCTTCAATTTTGAA
>JAYSSX010000535.1:0-13174 GCA_043720315.1 Pseudobdellovibrionaceae bacterium
TCGCCAATTATTTTAGCGCCTTTGTTTTTTGCTAAAACAGAACGACTAATGATAACCATCAGCTCATCACCCAAAATCATGGTACCGTTATGATCTACAATTCCGATGCGATCAGCATCGCCATCAAAGCCAATTCCTACGATAGCACCCTGTTCTTTAACGGCCCTCTTTAAATCGACTAGATTTTTTTCAACCGTTGGGTCTGGATGATGATTGGGAAATGTGCCATCAGGTTTTTCAAAAAGGACTAGTGGCTGCAGGCCAACAGCATCATATAATCTTTTTGCAATGGATCCCGCGGCGCCGTTCCCACAATCTAACACGACTTTAATAGGCTTCATTTTTCCAAATTCTTTTTTATATTTTTCAACGTATTGATCGAAAACATTAATCTCTTCTTCGGATCCGCTTCCGGTTAAATAATCACCGTCATTAATTATGGTTTTCAAAACCTGTATTTCTTCGCCAAATAAAGTTTGTTTTCCCGAGCAAACTTTAAAGCCGTTGTATTCAGGCGGATTATGGCTGCCGGTAATCATAATGGCGCCATCAATACTTGGACCATCAAAGGTAGTATAATAAGTTACTGGTGAAGTAACCAATCCAATAACCACAGCTGTTCCGCCAGACTCTTTTATTCCCTTGGCCATACTTTGGCGCAGCAAAACTCCGGATTTTCTAGCGTCGATTCCTATCGAAATGCGTGGCTTTTTATTTCCGGTTTTTCGGTGAATATAAGTGACTAGAGCTTTACCCAAATAATAAGCAAACTGATCATCAAAATGTTCATTGTAGACACCACGAATGTCATATTCTCTGAAAATAACTTCTTTGTGCATAAATTATCCTTCGTTTCTTTTCATGTATTCCAACGTAAAATCAAGCGCACTTAAAAAAGATCCAATGTTGGCCTTGGACTTTCCAAAAATATCAAAAGCAGGCCCATGATCAACCGAAGCCCTAAAAAAAGATATTCCTAAAGTTAAGTGAACCCCTTCGTCAAATTCGTGGGTCATCTTAAAAGGAATTAACCCTTGATCATGATAATGACAAACAAAACAAGAATATATAGTTTGATTTGATTTTGTAAAAGCTGAGTCTGGGACAAGGGGTCCTGCGACGGCCAGCTTCTTTTTAGTTAACTTTTTAATTAAAGGTGAAATTTTCATATCATCAAACTTAGATATAATTCCCTTGTCCCCATTGTGTGGATTCAACCCCAACACAGCTATTGGCCTTTTATCGCCTAGCTTTACATTTAATGCAGTTATTAGTTCCGACAGCTGTATTACCCTATCTGCGGAAAACTTTGCTGTAACGGCCTCAATAGGAATGTGGGCAGTGGAAAGGGCAACATTAAATTTAGAACCGCGAAAATACATAAACGCTGAATTTGACTGACTGACGTTTTTTAAGATTTCGGTATGGCCAATAGCCTTAATGCCAGATTTTTTAATGAGCCCCTTTGAAAGAGGTCCGGTAAGTAGGTAATTCATTTTTGGATTTGCGTGACAGATTTGGGCAGCTGATTTAACCCATACCGCGGGATTTGATTTCAAACAAAGATCTATAAACGGGGCTGTAGAGAATCTAGCCTCTTCGAAGGAGGTTAACAAAATGGCTTTGGTTTTCTGCCGATACAGGCGTAGCCATTTCTTCTCAGAAGTAGGATGACGAATGAGAACTACTTTCGCATCAATCTTTTTCTTTTTCAGGAGAGACTTAACAGCAACTTCGCAACCGATCCCGTTGGGGTCGCCCGTTGTAATAAACAAAGTCTTTTGAGGGCTCATTTGTTGATTCTTACGAAAGACTCTTCTTTTTTAGATTCCAACCAAACTTTAAAGTTTTTCTGGAAAGATTTTTCAAAAAGTTCAGCGCGAATCTTTTCTTTTTCTTTTTCATATTGAGGGTCGGTAGTTACTTTTTTAGAATTCAATTTTAGAATATGAAATCCATTTTTTGTTTTTACTATATTTGCGGTTGTTGCTCCCACTTCCAAATTGCGAAGAGCCTGCTCAAAACCTTCTGATAGTTCATCGACCGTAAAAGAACCCAGCGTACCGCCGGTGGAGAAGTTAGGATCTTCACTAAACTGTTCTGCGACGCTTTCGAAAGACTGCCCACCCTGTATTTTTTTTAGGGCAGTCTGCGCGCGGTCAAATGCGGCCTCAGCTCCACCTTTTTTCGGATTAAAGAAAATATGTGAAATGGTATACTCAAAAGAGCCCGTGTTACCATCGGGTTTGTTTCGAACGTACTGAGCCAAAACGTCTTCATCAGATACACGAATGCGAGAAGAAACTTCTTGTTCAATGAGAGATTGGCGTTCAATTCTTTTTTTGATGAAGTCTTGATAGTAAGAAGCAGAAACACCTTGAGCTTTAATTGCAGTCATTAGTTCGGCACGACCAACTCCGTTGCGTTTAGCCACTTCTCTGATCTCTTGTTCAACCCGCTCAACAGTAACAGAAAGATTTAACCGCTTAATCTCAGATTCGATTAATTTTTCATTGATAAGGTAATTTAACAGTTCATCTCTATTGTTTTTTAGTGAATCTGAAGATTTTCCAAACAGAAGTAGTTCATCAATCATTCCATTTTGTGTAATTTTTTGCGAGAAGGCTTTGATATCCGATTCAGAAACCACTTCGGTATTCACAACAGCCACAATTTTATCCACAAGCTCAAAAGTAGCAAAAGCAGAATTATTAAAGAGAACCGCCAATAATAAAATAAAGAAAATTTTAACTAATGAACTCATTTGTGACCCTTCGTTTCGACTTCCAATGATGCAATCAGATCTTTATCTTTCAGCACTCGACTGGCACGAATCTGTCGGTCTAACCAACCGGAAAATTCGGCTTGTTCTTTTTGTGCCATCAATGCTTGTTCTATCTGTGTTTTGACTTCTTCAAAAGAGGAAAATCCAGCCGGCGCCTTGCGTTCAACTTTAAACAAATGAAAGCCATATGAGCTTTCCAAAACTTGACTCACCTGACCAAGCTTAAGATCGAAGGCTTTATCAAAAATATCAACGGATCCTTTTTCGACCCAACCGACGAGGCCGCCCTGTTTGCCCTCAGGAGATACGCTTAGCTTCTTTGCCACGTCAGCAAAGTCCTTCTTCTTAAGTTCTTCTCGAATTGACTCGGCTTTGCTAATTTCATCAACGATAATTTGCCTTAGATAAATGCGTTCCCTGAACTTATATTTCTTTTTATTTTCTTCGTAATATTTTTTAAGTTCTTCCATGGTGGGTGAGGCCAACTTTTCGTTAATTTTTTTAAACACAAGCCGTTCGGTTAAAGTGAAACGCAAATTTTCCCTCCACTCAGAAAAAGAGATATCCTCCTGAGCAAGCACTCTTCGAAAAGAAAGGTCATCAGGATAAGAAGAGCGGGCCTTGGTGATTTCAGCCTCTAATTGCTCGTCGGTCACTGCGATACTTTGTGCCCCGGCATAGTCGGCAATCAAACTTTGTAATATAAATTTTCTGACGATGTCTTCTTTGGCGCGCTTAATATTATTAGGGTCTTTAACCGTCAGGGCATCGAAACTTTTCAGTTGGCGTAAAAGCAAATCTGAAAAAGTTTTCAAATCTAATTTTCTTTCATTCACCTGCACAACGACTTGATTCTGCAACTTGCTTTTGTTCCAATCGCAAGAAGGTAAACCTAAAACCGCAAAAATAAAAAACCCCGCAATAACGGGGTTTTTAAACAAGAGAAGATAGCGTTGCATACTACTCTAACAATTTTGAATTGATTTTAATTGAACTGCTTTTCTTCAACTTTTCGAAATAGTCGTTGAAGGCCATTCTTCTTTTTTCGTCAAAAACAGCCGTTCGAATTTGACGTCTATTTGCATTCTCGAATGTTCTTTTTCCCGTGACTTTTACGATATGATAACCGAACTGAGTCTCAACAAGCCCTTTTACCTCATCAACCTTCATGTTCATAATCGTGTCGTAATATGAAGGAACCAAAGTCACGCGACTCTGCCAGCCGACATCACCACCATTTTGTTTTGAAATTGTGTCATCACTGAATAAGCGGACCAGTTCTTCAAAGGGACGCTTAGAGCCCTTAACTTCTTTTTCATAAATTTCAGTGGCTCTTTTTTTAGCTTCGGCTTTTTGTTCGCCAGTAGCGCCGGGTTTGATCTCAAACAAAATATGAGAAGTTCTGATCTCTGGATTTTTTTTGTAATACTCTTCCATCTCTTTGTCAGTAACCGTGATTTTTTGAACTTTATCGCCAAGCTCTTTTTCTAAAAGGGCTTTATATAATTCTTGTTTCATACGATCTTGGACAACGGGGTCTTTTTCTAAGCCCATTTTTTCAGCTTGAGAAACGCCCAGCTCGTAACGGACAAGATCTTCTAAAAATAAAGATTTTGTTGGTGGATTAACTGTTTGCCCGCGAATTTCGTTATATTTCTTATTAAAATCAGAAAGCATGATTTTTTTGTTTCCCACCTGAGCCAAGACTTCATCTTTTCCTTGCCCGAAAGAAAACGAAGAGAAAGCCAAAAGTAAGAAAAGAATATTGAGAGTTTTAAACATATTGCGAAATCCCTTTGCAGTTAAATGTTTAATAAAAATGGTAGCATTAGGCCTAGGGCCTATCAATTTTATTGGCAGCAATATCGCGAGCTTTGTGCAGCGCGTTTGCCAAATCATTCAATAGAATTTCGTCACGAGGGTCGTCATTTTCGTTGGCGGCAGGCCTTGGCCCGTCCCAAACGACAATCACTTTAGCAAAAGGTTTTGGGATGTAACCTTTATTCCAAGATCTTTCAAATCGCCAAGCATTGTCGCAATAAACACCAGCAGTGTAGATTGGCAGTTGCAAGGTGCGACTGAACTCCAAAACTCCAGGCTTTACTTTGTAAATTGGGCCCTTGGGTCCATCGCAGGAAAAACTGCAATTGTAGCCCTCTTTTTTAACTAATCGAAACAGGCCCTTAAGTGCTGAAACTCCACCTCGAGTGGAAGATCCACGGCTGGTTTTTCCGCCAACCCAATGAATCATGGTATTCATCGACTCACCATCTTTGCTGGTGGAGGCGATAGTAGCGACTCGATATTTTCCAATGTAATAAATCAAGGGGATTTCATCACCATGCCAATGTGCTAGAATAAATGATTTTCGATTTTTAAGAGATTCTATCAGCGAAGGCGCAGCATAAGTAGTCCTTCGCCAAGTCATAGCTAGGGACTGATATAAAACCCAAATAATAGCGGGTAAAATCCACTTCCTATACAATTAGTTAAGTGCCTTTTTTAGTTCAGCAGTTAGCTTTGGAAGCACATCAAACAAGTCGCCAACGATTCCGTAAGTGGCTTTTTGAAAAATGGGAGCGTTAGCATCGTTATTAATAGCAACGACTACTTTGCTGCCGCTCATTCCAGCCAGGTGTTGAATGGCGCCTGAAATTCCGACCGCAAAATACAAACTAGGAGCAACCGTTTTGCCGGTTTGGCCCACTTGCATTCCATGATCAACCCATCCAGCGTCGACTACAGCGCGAGAGGCACCAACGGTTGCGCCCATAACGGCAGCCAGGTCTTCCAATAGTTTAAAATTACCAGCTTCTTTTAGTCCGCGACCACCCGATACAATTACATTGGCTTCGGTTAAATCTTGTTTTTCAGTTTTACCTTTAGTGATTTCCTTTACCAAAGTTTTTAGGTCGCCTTTTGAGAAAGTTAAAGGTTGCGCGGTCAACGCGGCTTCACTGCCGGCTTCAATTGGAAGTTGATTTGCTCGCATTAATACAAACTTGTGTTTGCTTTGATCAAAAGTCATTTTGGCAAAAACTTTTCCTGAGTAAACCGGTTTTTTTACAACGATATTATCGTTCGCAATAGTCATTTCTGTACAATCTGAAATGACTGAACTAGAAAGTTTAGCAGCAATGCGCGGAAAAAGATCTTTACCTAAAGAAGTTGCCGTACCCAAAATAAAATCCATCGAATTTTTTTGAATCAAATCAGCCATCGCAGCCGCAAAAAGTTCCGAATTGTATTGATTAAATTCCGTACCAGAAAAAACCTGAAATTCCGCAGCTCCATATTTTGAAGCTTGTGAGCCCAGCCCGGCATTGTCGGCACCAAAGGCCATTGCAATAACAGTATGACCAGATTTTTTAGCAGCAGTAAGAAGCTCTTGCGAACTTCTCTTAATTTGTTTTTCTTGAGACTCAATAAGTACTAATATTTTTCCCATTTTATTTCCCTTTTCTTCCAGCCCTAATTATAAAACTTTAGCTTCGTCACGAAGTGCGTGAACCAAAGCCGTTGCCTGAGCCTGGCTGTCACCAGTCAACATTTTTACCGGTGGCTTGTCTGCAGGTAATTCCATTGAGAGAACTTTAGTTTGATTTTGTATGTCAATTCCCAAAGATGCCAAATCGACTTCTTTAAGAAGTTTTTTCTTGGCCTTCATGATGCCAGGCAAAGACGCATATCTTGGCATATTTAATCCTTTGTTGGCTGCGATTAAACAAGGCAATGTTAATTCAAGTTGGGCCTTGGCTCCGCCATCAAGATCGCTAGTTACATTAGCCTTACCGCCTTCAATGCTGCATTTTGAAACAGCGGTCGCATGGGGAATATTTAAATGTTCAGCAATCATTTGCGAAACCGAAAAAGCATTGTCATCAATGGATTGTTTTCCGGTTAATACTAACTCGGCGCCACCTTCACTTTGAATTAATTTAGCCAACGCTTTGGCCGCCAAACTAGGTTCGCTGTATTCGGGTCCATCAATAATTATTCCTTCATCAGCACCCATTGCCAAGGCGGTTCTTAAGCAGTCAGCCGTTCGTTTTTTTGGTCCAAAAGTCACTGCAAAAATTTGCGCTCCAGCATTTTTTTCTTTAATTTTGATGGCTTCTTCAACTGCAAATTCATCGTACGGATTCATTACCCATTTTACCCCGTTTGGATCTATAGAAAGACCATCGGGAGAAAGTTTAATTTTTGTTTCCGTGTCAGGAACTTGTTTTATACAAACAAAGATTTTCATAAAGACTCCTGTGTTGCTGCGCGAATCCGCTGCGCTATTATTTGGCTCTGCGTATTCGCTTCGCCATCAAATTAATCAGTGTTGGTTTTATCAACGAAATGAAAAGCATATCAAGGGAATCATAACGTGATGCGTGCAGTCTGCTAAGATGTGAGGACTTGATGACATAAAATAGGTGGTGGAGTAAAAACAGAGTGCAACACAAAGGATCTCAAATGAACTCAGTAAAAGAAAAACCCTTCTTTTTGTCGTCGGTCGGAAAAAAATATTTAATGGCCTTTTCAGGAATCATTTGGGCAGGATTTATCCTTACCCACATGGCCGGCAATATGTTAATTTTTGTCAGCCCCGAAGCATACAACGCCTACGGTCATGCGATCACAAGTGGATTGATCATTTATCCGGTGGAATTTCTATTGGTGGGGACACTTTTACTTCACGTTTTTTTGGCGATAAAAGTGACTTTAGAAAACCGTAAAGCCCGTGGTCATCGGTATGCGATGACACCGAACGGATCAAAGGGTTCAAGCTTGGCTTCCCGATTTATGGCGGTTCAAGGTTCTATTGTTTTAGTTTTTATTATTCTTCACATAACGACTTTTAAATATGGGATTTACTATGAAACCACAGTGAACGGTGTTGTCGTGCGCGACCTTGCTAGGTTGATGCGCGAAGTTTTTGCTCAACCAGGTTATGTTGTTTGGTATTTGATTAGTCTAGTGCTTCTTTGGTTTCACTTAAGCCACGGCTTTGGCTCTGTGTTCCAATCGTTGGGAATTCGAAACGATAGATATGCACCTGCAATTCATAAATTAAGTTTAGCTTATGCCACCGTTGTAATAGCCGGATTTATTTCGCAACCGCTTTTTATTTTTTTAAATAATCGATAAGGATTTCAGATGACAACTTTAGATAGTCAAATTCCAAGTGGAAGTGTCGAAAACAAATGGGATGATCATAAGTTCCATAGTAAACTTGTGAATCCAGCCAACAAAAGAAAACACTCAGTCATTGTTGTAGGAACTGGCTTGGCGGGCGCAGGAGCCTCCGCCAGCCTGGGAGAACTGGGTTATCATGTAAAAGCCTTCTGTATTCACGAAAGCCCAAGGCGTGCGCATTCAGTTGCGGCCCAGGGCGGAATCAATGCAGCCAAAAACTATAAAAATGATGGCGATAGTGTTTACCGATTATTTTATGACACCGTAAAAGGTGGAGATTTTCGGGCTCGGGAAGCAAACGTTTATCGATTGGCACAAATCTCGAATCAAATCATTGATCATTGTACGGCCATCGGCGTTCCTTTTGCTCGTGAGTATGGCGGTTTGTTATCTAACCGCTCATTCGGCGGAGCCCAAGTTTCTAGAACGTTCTATGCTCGCGGGCAAACGGGACAACAATTGTTGCTGGGCGCTTATTCATCGATGATGCGACAAGTGGATAAAAAGCAGGTCGAACTTTTTAATCGTCGTGAAATGTTAGATTTAATTCTTATCGACGGCAAGGCTCGTGGGATCGTTGTTAGAAATCTTCTAACCGGTGAAATTGAATCCCATATGGCCGACGCTGTTTGTATGGCGACGGGCGGATATTCCAACGTCTTCTTTTTATCGACAAACGCGATGGCCTGCGCAGTTACTGCGGCTTGGAAGGCTCATAAAAAAGGCGCCTTTTTTGCAAATCCTTGTTACACGCAAATTCATCCGACCTGCATTCCCGTCTCTGGCGAAATGCAATCTAAACTGACTTTGATGTCTGAGTCTTTGCGAAACGATGGAAGAGTTTGGGTGCCTAAACAAAAGGGCGACAAGCGTCCTGCAATTCAAATTCCTGAAAATGAAAGAGATTATTATTTAGAAAGAATTTACCCAAGTTTTGGTAACTTGGCTCCGCGAGATGTGGCCTCAAGACAGGCGAAATATCGTGTTGATGAAGGTCACGGTGTTGGACCGACAGGTTTGGCCGTATACCTTGATTTCAAAGATGCCATTGGGCGCTTGGGTGAAAGTACAGTAAGTGAAAAATATGGAAATCTTTTTGAAATGTACGAAAAGATTACGGGAGAAAATCCTTATAAAAATCCAATGCGAATGTACCCGGCTCCGCATTACACCATGGGTGGATTGTGGGTAGATTATAATTTGATGAGTACTATTCCAGGATTATTCGTATTGGGTGAAGCCAACTTTTCTGATCATGGTGCAAACCGATTGGGGGCTTCGGCCCTGATGCAAGGTCTGGCCGATGGATTTTTTGTAATTCCATATACTTTGGGAAATTATATTGCAAACAACAAATTTGAAACCCTTTCTTCGAATCATGATGCGGCCAAAGCCGGCGTTGATTCAGTAAAAAGTGAAATTCAAAAAATGATGTCTATAAAAGGATCACGTTCTGTTGACAGTATTCATAAAGAATTAGGCCGCGTGATGTGGGAAAACTGCGGAATGGGCCGAACCGAAAAGGGACTAAAAGAAGCTCTCGAAAAAATTCCACAGTTAAGACAACAGTTTTGGAATGATGTTCGGATTCCTGGCGAAGCAAACTACGTAAATCCCGAATTAGAAAAAGCGGGACGTGTAGCTGACTTCTTAGAGCAAGCTGAACTGATGTGTTTAGATGCGTTGGAAAGAAAAGAATCCTGCGGAGGTCATTTCCGTGAAGAATATCAAACTCCAGATGGCGAAGCAAAACGCGACGACACGAATTTCTGTCACGTGGCCGCTTGGCAATTTAATGGAGTGGGCAAAAAACAAACTTTACACAAAGAAGAGTTAAAGTTTGAAAATGTTCACTTAGCAACAAGATCGTATAAATAACCGAGGTGTAATATGGGCGGATCTAGTCAAAAACATTTAAATTTGAAGCTAAAAGTTTGGCGACAAAAAAGCGGCAAAGACGAAGGTCAATTTGTTATTTATGAAGCGAGGCAGGTTTCCGAAGACGCTTCATTTTTAGAAATGCTTGATCAAGTTAATGAAGAAATTATTAAAAAGGGCGATGATCCCATAGTATTCGATCATGATTGTCGCGAAGGAATTTGTGGAAGCTGCGGATTTATGATCAACGGAAACGCACATGGGCCAATGAAAAACACCACTGTCTGCCAATTGCACATGCGTAATTTTAAGGATGGAGAAGAGGTCGTTCTTGAGCCTTGGCGCGCCGAAGCCTTCCCTATTCAAAAAGACTTAATGTGTGATCGAACGGCTTTTGATCGAATTATTTCTCAGGGTGGATACATTTCGGTAGATACAGGAAATGCACCAGATGCGAATTCGCTTCCGGTTTCTAAACCCGACGCTGATCAAGCGTTTGAGTCGGCAACTTGTATTGGTTGTGGGGCCTGTGTGGCAAGCTGTAAAAATGCGTCGGCGATGTTGTTCGTCTCTGCAAAAGTAACTCACTTAGGTCTACTGCCTCAAGGTCAAGTAGAGAAGAACGAACGTGTTCATCGTATGGTGGCGCAGATGGATTACGAAGGATTTGGAAATTGCACAAGCACAGGTACTTGTTCGGCTTCTTGTCCTAAGGGAATTAGTCTTTCAAATATTGCGCGGATGAATCGTGAACTTCTTTCTTCTTCAATTAACCGAAAAGATGTCGCTGCTGGCGACGGAGTTTAGACTTAAGGCACGTCTATATTTTTAGTTTAAAAGGCTGAATCGTTAAGCATAAGTTCTGTAATCCGATATCTAATTATATAATTAGGCGGAGGACCATCATGCTTAAGATCCTGGGAACACTTTTTTTATCTGTGTTTATTTCGACCAGTGTATATGCCGGAGAACAATCAACTGAATCTGTTCCTGGAGAATATGTTTTAAAATTAAGTATCAAAGTATCGGATTACAGCAAAGACGATTTAGAAACCTTACTTAACTCAAAAATTAAAACAGTTATTCCTGATCTAAATATTGTTGTTGTTAATCGAGCGATTGTCGAGTTGGAGACTTTTGTTTTAAAGGAACTCAGTGACAATGAAATTATTGAAGTAGCCGAACCCAATTATATTTATCATACAACCGTTACTGCTGATGATCCTAGTTTCAAACTTCAATGGGGAATGAAAAACTTTGGTCAAGAAGCAATTCCGACTGAAACCCAAACCAGTCCTGCGGTTATCGGGTTGGCAGGAGTTGATATAGGTATCGAAAAAGCCTGGGAAATTCAAAGAGGCTCAAAAGACATCATCGTTGCAATCATCGATACAGGTGTCGACTATAATCATCCTGATTTGGCTGCCAACATGTGGGTCAACGAAGTTGAACGCGATGGATTACCTGGTGTAGACGATGACAAGAATGGCTTTATTGACGATATTCATGGTTACAGTTTTGATGGAAAAACAACTGACCCTAAAGATGACAACGGTCACGGAACTCATTGTGCCGGAGTCATTGCAGCTCAACCCAACAATCTTTCTGGTATTGCCGGAGTAAACTGGAATGTCAAAATCATGCCTGTGAAATTCTTGGATAGTAGCGGTGGTGGAAGTTTAGAAAACGCTATCAAGGCTATTGATTACGCTATTAAAATGGGAGCCGTTATTTTAAGTAATTCTTGGGGTGGCGGTGGAGCCTCAGACAACTTAAGAGCAGCCATTCAAAGATCCAGTGATGCCGGATTACTATTTGTGGCTGCGGCTGGAAACGATGGTCAAAATAACGATACTAGCGGTGGTCACTTCCCCTCTAGTTATGATGTTGCTAATATTCTTTCGGTAGCAGCAGTTACAAATCGTGGCGAGTTAGCCACTTATTCAAACTATGGAAAAAAATTAGTAGACGTAGCCGCTCCTGGCTCGAACATTTATTCAACTTACATTGGCAACACATATAAAAGTCTTTCGGGTACCTCAATGGCGACTCCTTATGTAACCGGCATAGCCGCGCTTTTGTTGGCGCAAGAACCCCAATTGAGATCTGGCGACATCATTAACAGACTAGTTCAAACATCGGTTCCGTTAGTTCCTTTAAGCGGTAAAGTAAAATCCAACGGAATTGTAAATGCTTACAATGCACTGACGAACACCATTGTTCCTCCAGATCCAAATGATCCTTCGCAATGGGGTAAAAAAACAATTTCCGTTTCAAGTGCACACCCTTATGCAAAAAATGTTTCCGAAACTTTTGAGATTAAAATTGAAGGAGCTAAAGAGATGGCTTTATTTTTTAATTTGTTTGATACCGAAAAGAAATATGACACCGTTTCTATTTACGATATTAGCGGAAAACTAGTCGCACAACTCAGTGGAAGCCTGGATGAAACCTTCTCGCCGGTCATTCCAGGGTCCTATGCAAAAATCGTTTTTCAAAGCGACAACTCGGTTGAAAAAAATGGTTTTGATATTACGTATGTGTCTTTTCGATAAAGGATTCTAATTTTAAATTAATGTAATCAGGAAAATCCAGCTGGGTGCAGTGCGATCCGTAGGGCGCTTCAAAAAAGAGGCTGTTTTTAATTAAATCGCTCAACTCACTTTGAAACTTTTTAGGCGTTACAGAATCCTTCTCTCCGCTAATAACCATTGTGGGAACAGAAATTTTCCTAGCTACCTCCGCACCCTCAAAGGTCATTAAATCTTCGAAATAGGGAATAAAAACTTCTAACGGAATTAGTGATACACCCTTAGCATAAACTTCAATATCTTTAAACTGAGTCAACTTCCAATTAAAACCACCAGCCATTGCGCTTAAGTACATGCTGACCGGATTATTAATCGCATTTTTCCACAACATGTTCCAAGTAATCGGTGCTTTTTCAAACTGCGCTTTTACGAAATAGAAAAAGGGTTCGATAACATCGAAACCAAACATTCCCTTAATCGGATTAGAGGCAAAACCATTAATGAATGAAATAGATTTAAAAAATTGTGGAAATAAATCATAAGTCTTCAAGATAATTTGCGCTCCGAAGCTGTGCCCAACAAAATGGGCTTTTTTAACTTTCAGTTCCACCAATAAAGCTTCAATATCTTTCGCAACGGATTCTAAATTTATATTTTTGAAGTCTTTAGAGACGCTTTTGTGATGTCCACGAATATCAAAAGTTATGACTTGGTATTTTTGCGAAAAGTAATCAACCTGAAAATGCCAATGATTCATTAAACAAGCTAAACCATAAATAAAAACAATAGGTTC
>JAYSSX010000536.1:0-4305 GCA_043720315.1 Pseudobdellovibrionaceae bacterium
CTAGATACAAAATCTCCGTTTGTTGGAATCTTATTTAGAATCAGCGACAAGGCCAATGGTTTTAAGCCGGTCAAAAATTATGGTGATCAGATTCAGCCCGATGGATTGCCTGGAGTGCCCGGGGAGGCGACACCAACTGTAAAGTATGATGAAGTTAAGTCGACTTATCCTGATGGAACAACTTATGCTCTCGTTAAACCGACTTACCAAATTACCAATCCAAATTATGGACCGCTGCCTGAAACTACGGTTATTTCGCCAAGGGTGGCACCGCAAATGGTAGGTTTGGGATTAATAGAAACTATTACTGAAACAGATATTTTAAAAAATTCTGACCCTGATGATAAAAATCAAGACGGAGTTTCGGGCCGTCCCAACTGGATTTCGGCAGAGGGAAAGAAAAAGTTAGGCCGATTTGGTTGGAAAGCAAATCAACAGTCGGTAGAATCCCAAGTCGCAGGAGCTTTTGCCGGAGATATGGGAATTACATCACGCCTGCATCGGAATTCAAATTGTGAACCTGAACAGAAACTGTGCGCAGAAAGTCCAAGTTCTAAAAAGTTAGAAATTGATAATCAAGATTTAGATTCAGTGATTACGTATTCAAAACTATTGGCGGTTCCAGAACGTGAGTTAATTAATGAAGCGGATATAAAAGTAGGGGAATCGTTATTCTCTGAATCTAAATGCACCAGTTGCCATATTCCCAGTTTCACGACTGGGGAAAATAGTTTATTGCCGATTTTGTCTAATCAGGTGATCTTTCCTTATTCTGATTTTTTGCTGCACGACATGGGCGAAGAGTTAGCTGACCATAGGCCCGATATCGACGCCGATGGGAACGAATGGCGAACTCCACCATTGTGGGGAATTGGATTGATCCATACGGTGAATAAACATAATCGATTATTGCATGACGGGCGCGCACGCGGAGTGGAAGAAGCGATTTTATGGCATGGTGGCGAAGCTGTGCCGGCAAAGAAAAAATTTATGTCATTGAATCAAACCCAAAGAAAACAACTGATTCAGTTTGTGGAGTCTTTATGAAATATGTATTTACTGTATTAATTTTTATTACACTATATACAGCCAATGTTTTTGCCGACGAATACCCCGTATATGAATTAAGGCTTAAAGATCACAAGTTCGATAAAGAAGTGATTAAGGTGAAAGCAGGAACAAAATTTAGATTGATTGTCTACAATGATGATAGTGAGTTTGAAGAGTTTGAAAGCAAGAAAATGATGATTGAAAAATTTATTCAGCCTAAAAGTAAAATTAATCTTTTAATAGGTCCTTTTAAACCTAACAGTTATGATTTTTTTGCTGATTTTCATCCTTCAACTGGTAAAGGTACACTCATCGCCGAGTAGTGGAGAAAATATGTTTGCACAAGTTGCCTTAATCGTTTTTCGCGAAAGTTTTGAAGCCGTACTAATTATCGGTTTATTAAATTCAATTGTTCAAAGTTATGAATTGAGTCTGAAACAGATTTGGATGTTTCGTTTTGGTATTTTTGCCGGGCTATTGAGCAGTCTGATAATAGGTTTAGCACTCTACAAGGTAACTGATCTATTGGAAGGCAAAGCCTTGGACATTTTTCAAATCAGTTTACTAACAATTGGTGCCGTGTTGATCACCCATATGTGCTTATGGATGCGCAAACATGCGCGCAATTTAAAAAGTGAATATCAACAAAAAATAAAAAAGCAGATTCAGGATGGTACGATCTGGGGTCTCACTGCCTTGGCCGCAGTTGCTATATTACGTGAAGGTATTGAAACAGTTTTATTTTTGTTAGGTATGATTGGACAAGAAGGAATGCTTTCCATTGTTTTGCAAGGTGCAGCCGCCGGTCTGGCTGCAGGTATAATGAGTTACGTCCTAATTCGTAAGGGCGCTAAGTGGATCAAGCCGCATATTCTTTTTCCGGTGACTACGGTTTTTTTATTGTTCACCGCTTCTGGATTTTTGGCGATGGCAGCTCGTGGGGCTATTCAGTCGGAAATAGTTTCAGGATTAATGGATCCGGTTTGGGATAGCAGCTTTTTAATTGAAGACACCTCTTGGATAGGATCAACATTAAATAAATGGGTGGGTTATCAGTCGCAGCCGGCGTTAACAACTGTTTTAGTGATCGGCGCTTATTGGAGCATCACTTTAGGATTATTCTATTATCAAAAAAGATCTGGACAGCCAAAGCCAGCTTAGAGCTGTCTAGCCCACTTGTCGGCGACGTTCGTAAGGGTTTTCATCTAATCCCAATCTTCTTCATTGGCTAATCGCGATGATCGCTTATCTCGACGATCTACTGTGTCCTTTTCGATTTTCGACATTTTTCCCTTGTTCATTGCAAATTTTTGATCGTGATGATGTTCCATCCACTGCACTAGCTCTTTGATTCGTGCAAGTCCTGGATACTCGGCTATATTTTGCGGAGTCAATGCGGCGAATTCCACTGGAATTTTTAATTCGTAAACGCTTTGGCGAATATCGTAAACATTAAAAGTTGCCCGGTCGGCCAATCTGGTTAGCTGAATGTCTCGATCGATAGTAATTTGTATGTCGATTGATTTGGCGGGATCCGCAATGTGGGCAATTTTAATGCTATAGGAAACGCGTTCATAATCGGTTTTAGCGAAAAGGTCTTTCACCATCCGGCTGGGATTTTTATAAAGAATGTCAAAGTATTGCATTGCTAACTCTACTACCTCGGGATTTTTATTATTTAAGGCTAGTAAATTCATTCGAATGCCTTCGGCAAAATCAAAGAAGCGACTGGAAGCAAAATAACTTAAATCTTTGTCGTAAAAAAGGACCCGCAATTTGGTTACGACATTGTCGTAGATGGGATGTTGAATCTTTATTTCTAACCAAGATCGATCTTCGAATCCTTTTTCAATAACTAAGTGACCTGTTTTTTGTCTTTAACATAATACTTTCGAAAGCGAACCTTTACGCTTCTTTCCTCTCCAGCTTTGGTGGTGTACTTGGCTACGGTTACATATTTTGTGGAAGTGACATTCGCGAAGCCAGTTTCAGCGGCATCCCTATTTTTCATTTTTGGACCGAATTCTGATTGCAATGAGTCAATGACATTTTGCCCATCGACAGTATCGATAACAAACTTTTCTTCTTTTCTTAGTGATGTCGTATCGGCGACTAGACTGTTGATGATTTTGTAAATGTGTTGGCTGTATTTATCTAAACGAAAGAACGCTAAGTCATTCATACTCAGTGAAAAATGAACCTTTTCACAGGTCAATGAATAGGACGCCATCGGAATTGAAAGGATCAGTAATAAAAAAGAACGTACTGCTTGAAGCCCATCTATTTTCCTATTTCAGTTTCCTCTAAAAATGCCTTTTGACTTTCGTGACAAGTTTTAAAGATGAGTTCTGAAGATTTGGCTAACTCGTCGACAAATACATTGTTCGCACTTTTGGAATGAAATTGCCCCAGTAAGTAAGCGAAAAGTTCAGCTAATTCCTGTAATTGATTGTTTTCAGTGCAGGTTTCGACGACCTTTTCCATGTAATTTGGTTGCTTCATTCTAAGCAAATAAACTTCTTTCCCGGATTTAACCAAGGATTCGTTGGCCGGCAATACAAAGGGTAATACCGCAGAACTACTTTGTTGGTTTAAATAGGCCGAAACAGTTTTTGGAATCTGGCTGAGATCTTGGCTGCGATTTAAGTTACTTGCCGCGCAGGTCAATTGCTTAAATTCAATGACTGCTTTTGGGTGCCCAGGAGATTGTTTCTCAATTAAAAAAGTAAATCTTTTTTGTCCCACTGAAGAACCGCTGTCATTGACTTCAAATTTTTTTGCTAAAATTGTATTGGTGCTTAATACTGGATTTGCTTTTTGTAAATCATTGGCTATGGGAAGTAATTTGGCATCCAGCTCTTCTACCTTGGCGAATTTCGCAAGTTCTTTGCCCAATTCCTTATTAAATTTTTCTACGGCTTTATTTTGGGGAACGGCCATCGCCGACTGAAAAGCGGGAGGGGTCGATCGAGTTTTATTTCTTAAACCATCTATATATGCATTGAATACCTTTTCAAGATCATAAAGATCCTTTCCGGTCACTTTTTTATCTTTCTTCTTACCTTTTTGTTCTATTTCAACTTCTTCTGTGCGTAAAAATGAAAAGTACTTTAAAAGATCTCCAACTAGATAGTTTGTGCCGGCGTCGTCTAAATCATTTAGGACCAATTCGGATTTAGTCGTGTCGAAATTGTAGTAAATGCCGATATTGCTGTAATGGAAGTCGCCGATGACAACACCTTTAACTAACAAACT
>JAYSSX010000537.1:0-5946 GCA_043720315.1 Pseudobdellovibrionaceae bacterium
CAGAAGTCGAGCGCGAGGAATCGTTGAAGGAAAAAATCAGACCCTTTGCACTTTAACTTATGTCGAAAAATCGGAAGACGTTAAGTCCGGCGATTTAGTAGTTACCAGCGGTTTAGATAATATTTTCCCCAAAGGCCTACCTATAGCTACGGTAGAAACTGTTGAAAATAAAACTTACGCCGTTTCTCTAAAAGTTGATTTGAAACCAGTTGTTGATGCCAATCAGTTAGAAGAAGTTTTTGTCGTAACCAACGCTATGAATGAAGAGATTCTTCCTCCCTCAGTTTCCCAGGTCGACGTGGAGACGAAATGAATATTACCAAATGGATAAGTCTTAATTTAATAGGAATGATCCTGATTACTATTATGTTAACAGCTATTCAGACGACTCTCTGGTTCCAGGTTTTTTCGCATTTTCCTAGCCCCTTGTTGTGGCTGAATGTTTTTCTTTACATCGCCCTCTATCGCAAGCCGATTGAAGGTATTATTATCATTTATATTCTCAGTTGGGCGCTTTCCGCATTCACGGCGATGCCACTGGGTTTGCTCTGGTTGAATAGTTTTATTATTTTTTCGATTGTGAATATTATTAAGTCGCGCTTTTTTTGGCCGGATGCCAAGTATTTCGTTATCGCCAGCCTATTTAGCTCGCTGATATATCAAGTGATTAGTTTTGGCACTGGTGCATTTTTTGATAGCATTATGCCGGCGCTGAATGTTCAAATTCGGTTCTTTGAGGTTCTATTAACGCCCATTACGGCGCTTCCGATTTTTATATTCTTAAAACAATTAGATCAATGGACTCGTGACGACATTATGAGCAATTTAAAAACTTCCAACCAGCAAGTAAATAATTATGAGTGAGTTTATTTCCAATCCGGAAGAGGTTAAAGAATTTCTTCCCAAATATCGATTTTTTTATCTGGCATTGTTTATTACCTTCGTTACTTTTGTTAGCCGACTGTGGTATCTGCAGGTTTTAGAGGGTAGTACTTTGCGTTCTTTTTCGGAAAAAAATCGAATCAAACAAAATAAGGTGAACGCCCCACGCGGTTTGGTTTTTGATCGCAATGGAAAAATCCTCGTTGAAAATCAACAAGGATATGATGCAATTCTTTCTCCGCAGTATATTCAAAAGTTAGATGAAGTGGCTGCAGTAGTGGCTCCGATTTTGGGTATGGAGCCCGACAAATTAGTTCAAAAGGTTTTAAAAAGTAAAAAACAAAACGGACCCTTTGCCCCTGTTGTTGTGAAAGATAACCTTTCTCGAGAAGAAGTCTTCAGGCTTAAGAGAATTCGTTTGGAAACTCAAGGGTTAGAGATTAAAGAAAGTGTTGTGCGTTTCTATCCGCTTCGTAATAATAGTTCGCAATTATTTGGATACGTCGGCGAAATTTCTAAAAAACAGATTCCCAATTATAATAAAAAATTTCTAGATTTAGGTTTAACTTTTGAACAAGGCGACATCGTCGGCCAAAACGGTTTAGAAGAAAATTTAGAAGCTGACTTACGTGGTGAAAGCGGAATTGAGTTCCTGCAAGTGGATGCTTTCGGACGCGAAGCCAGAACTCAAACCCCGAATATTTACGGCGAAAAAATTAAGGATCAAGAATCTGTACCGGGAAGAAATGTAATTTTAACTTTAGATCGCGACATTCAAGATGTTGCTTATAAAGTTTTTAGTGAACAACAGCGCACCGGTGGTGTCGTTGCAATGAAAAGCACTGGCGAAATTATTGCCTGGGTAAGTACCCCGGCTTTTGATCCGAATGACTTCTCTCATGGAATCACCCCACAGTTATGGGGCACGCTTATTAATGATCCAGATAAGCCCCTTCGAAATAAGGTCATCCAAGATCACTACTCTCCGGGTTCTACTTTTAAAGCTTTTATGGCCATGGCTGCCATTCAAGAAAAAACAATCACAGATACAACCGTTGTAAACTGCCCAGGCACTATCATGTTTGGAAAACGTCCCTATCATGATCACTATAAACCAGGGTTTGGCAATATTACCATTTATGACGCCGTCGAAAGATCCTCAAATGTTTTCTTTTACAAGTTAGGAATCCAACTAGGCATCGACAAAATGTATAATTACATCAGTCTACTAGGTTTAGGACAACCTACAGGCATCGAATTGAAACGTGAAACTTCGGGAACTATGCCCAGCGCTGAATGGAAAAAGAAAAATATTGGAGAAGAATGGCAGCCCGGCGAAAACCTAAGTACAGCGATTGGTCAGGGTTTCGTGCAAGTGACTCCTCTACAAATGGCCGTTGCTTACAATGCGATTGGCACTGAAGGCCAAGTCGTAAAACCATTTATTATTAAAAAAATTGTCGATACAGACGGAAAAGTAATTCAAGAAAATTTCCCAAAAGTGGTTCGTGATCTGTCGCAGGTTCAACCGAATGGAATTAGAATCGATAACAAGACTTTTAAAATTGTAAAAGAAGCTTTACGTCGAGTGATTCAAGGCGATCGTGGAACAGCCCGTGCCTTGCGAGTTCCTGGCATTGAAATCGCGGGAAAAACCGGAACAACTCAGGTTATGGCCTTCGCCGCAAACGATATTTACACCAAGTGCGAAAATCGGCCTCGCCATCAACGGCATCATGGTTGGTTCGTAGGCTTTGCTCCTGCTGATAAACCTGAGATTGTCGTTGCAGCATTGGCAGAACATTCTTGTCATGGAGCTTCCGGTGCTGGCCCCGTCGTGAAAGAAATTTTTAAAACCTATTTTGAAAAATATCATCCAGAAATGTTGGCCGAAGGTTTGAAGAATGCAAAAATTAAGGCGGCCGCAGTAAAACCTGATCAACCGATAGAGGGCGAATAATGAGTATCTCTTTAAATGCTGACGAAAAAACACTCTTTAAAAAATTAGACTGGAACTTCGTCGTTGCAATTTTGGTTTTAAATTTTGTGGGATTGATTAATCTTTACAGTGCCACCCACGGCCCACACAGTGAAACTGTTGAAACTTTATTTATTAATCAAATTATTTGGCTAATGATAGGCTGGAGCTGTTTTTTTATTGTGACGTTTATTGATTATCAAATTGTTTCTAAGATTTGCTGGGGGGCCTATATCTTAAATGTGCTAGCCCTCGTATTTACAGCCACTCATGGTAATATTGCCTTGGGTGCCCAACGCTGGATCAATTTTGGTTTCTTTAAGTATCAGCCATCGGAAACGATGAAAATTGCTATTATTATTTTGCTGGCTCATGTTTTGACTCATAGGCAAACTGATCATGACGGCATGGGAATTCGCGGCTTAATTAAACCGCTTTTGATTGTTTTTATTCCGTTTGCAATTATCGTAAAACAGCCAGATCTGGGAACTGCGATGATGATCGCTGCCATTAGTGGAACCATGATCATATTTATGAAAGTAAAAAAGTGGATTCTGTTTCTTTTGGCATCTATTGCTATTGTTGCAGCACCCATAGCCTGGAATTATGCCCTCCATGATTATCAGAAAAATCGAATTCTCACTTTCATTTCGCCCACCATCGATCCCAAAGGAACTGGTTACAATTCAATCCAGTCTAAAATTGCCGTTGGCAGCGGAATGTTTTTAGGAAAAGGATTTCGCAAAGGAACACAAAGTCAGTTAGAATTTTTGCCGGAACGACATACTGATTTTATTTATAGCGTTCTTAGTGAAGAACATGGTTTTGTCGGCAGTATTTTAACTTTGGGCCTATTCTGCTTCTTATTTTTAGTGGGAATTCGAATCGCCTCAACCGCCAGGGATAAATATGGCGCGCTACTGACTGTCGGAATTCTTTGTTACATCTTTTGGCATATGTTTATCAATATCGGAATGGTGATTGGATTACTTCCCATTGTAGGTGTTCCCTTACCACTTCTCTCATATGGTGGCTCTAGCATGTTAACTACAATGTTAGGAATGGGAATTGTTTCCAGCGTCGCTTACAGAAGATTTATCTTTTAAGGCGATGTCGGGGACGCCGAGCCTGAGGACAAAAAAAAAGAGTTGGCTTTCCAACTCTTTTCCAATTTCATTTTAATTTAAAAAACTTCTAAACGGTGGTCGCTTCCGGCAACTCCCGGTTGATTTACATATTTTTAGTAATGAATTCTACGATAGAATCTTTTGGATGATTTCCCATTATTTGGCCGACGGCATTTCCGTCTTTAAACATGATCATTGTAGGAATACTTCTTACATTAAATTTTCCTGCTAACATTTGATGCTCATCAATGTCCATTTTTAAAACTTTGATTTTGCCTTCCATCTCTTGCGCAATTTCTTCCAATTTAGGTCCCAAAGCTTTACATGGTCCACACCATTCAGCCCAGAAATCAACAAGAACAGGAATATTAGATTTCACAACGTCAGAGTCAAAAGAGTCGTCAGTAACTGGCTTAGTATATTGTCCCATGGGAACCTCCTCAAATAATGATATCATAAATATGGATCTTTTTTAAAAAATGACAATATCATTTTAGGCGGATTTATCTCTATCTTTTATCTTTTTTAAACAAGGCGTTTGCAAACTGTCTTTTTAAGTCATCAACCTGCTGTAAGTACTTAAAATTCCAGTCTTTTTTCATATCAGCTAGCTTGTCTTTGACCTTAGTGCGTTGCAAAGTTGTGGACTTGGTATCGATGGTTTTATCGATGAAGCGATCATATTTCCCAATCTGGGACTTTTCTGGGGCTGTCATTGAAGAAAAGGAAGCCCGCATAAGTTCAGCAATTTTGGGATCCCCAAATTGTGCCTTTTTTAGTTTCTCAACCATGACATTAGCATCTAAATCACATAATTTTGAGACAGCCATTACCAACTTCACTGGATCTACAGGCATAGACAGAGTCGTATCCATTTTTAATTTAATCATTTCGGCCGGAGATAACTTTAGATCTTTGGGTAAAACCAAAATCACTTTTCCGTGAAATTTATGGTTTTCTTTCAATTTTTGTCCTACCGACTGCGATGTGACTTGTTTGGTCTGGCCGTTGGCAATGACGATATCTGGATTAAAACTAAGCAGCTGGTCGTTGATTTTGGACTCGTTTGAGATCCCAACTGTATCAAAGCCTATCTTTTTCAAGTAGGTTTCAGTTAAAGTAAGCTGATTATAGTCATCATAGACCAAAAGAACCTTTTTCATTTCACTATTTTCCCTTAAAATAAAAAAACATGCGACTGATATTTGCGCGAAAAGCAACGCAATACATTTTTTTTGAAATGCTCCCCTCGTTTATCCTTGGGCTGTTTGTGTTCGTCTTTATTCTTCTTATGTTTCAGGCCTTAAGACTTACCGAGTTTGTTTTAGTTCACGGGGTAAGTATAAAAACAGTTTTGGAAATTGCCTTGTATTTAACGGTCAGCTTTTTACCGGCATTATTTCCCATGAGTTTATTATTTTCTGTCTTAATGACTTATGGACGCATGAGCGCAGATTCCGAAATTGTAGCGTTCAAAGCCAGCGGCCTCAGTATGATTTCGTTAGGTATTCCTGCTATCATGTTAGGTCTACTAGTTGCGTTTATCTCAGCAAAAACTTCCTTTCATGTGGCCCCCTGGGGCAATCGAAAGTTTGAATTAATTATAAATAAGCTCAGTCAGACCAAAGCCAGCGCCAGCCTTAAGGAAGGTACTTTTTCAGAAGGATTTTTCGATCTGGTCATTTACGCAAATGCAGTGGATACAAAAACAGGAAATTTAAGCAAAGTTTTTATCTACGACGAACGCGATACGGCTTCGCCCCTGACCATCATTGCAAAAAAGGGACTCATCAGCCAAGGGCAAGATCAATCTGGGCAAGAAGCCAAACTGACGTTGTTTCAGGGCGACGTCCATAAAAAAAGCGAAACTCACACGAAAATTAAATTTAATACTTTAGATATCCACCTTTTCGATCCAGCCACTAACCAGGAAAAGGATAAATCACCCCAGTCCTTTAC
>JAYSSX010000538.1:0-3090 GCA_043720315.1 Pseudobdellovibrionaceae bacterium
AGGTAGGAGTTTGCGCATCTATCGCAGATCCATTTCCGTAATACATCCAGATAGTCGTAACAGTTGGACTTGCCGGCAAAGTAGGGATCTTAACCCAGACATTGGATTCTCCGCTGCTGTTCCAATTTTCAATTTCATATGAAAGTGGATTTCCACTAGCATCTACAAAACGTAAATCTTGGGCCGCCGCCTGGAAGTGAGCATAGTTAATTTTTGAAGAATCCAATTTGATCAACAAAGGAAAGTTAGTCAGCGCAGTTGTAACCGGGTTAATGTCGATTCTTACTCGCTTATCCCAACTATTTAAACCCACCACCCAGTCCGGCGCAAATAAACCAATCGACTCGTTGGCATTCTGCGTAGCTAACGTAAAATTCACTACAGGTAATTTAGGCATCAAATGATAAAAGAAATTCTGACTGTACGCCAATACAGAAAATAGAAAAATGAATAAAATGGCGAACTTTAGTTTAGCTAACTTCAAAAACCTTCCTCAATTTCTTACTTAACATCCTGCTATCTTTTCGGTTTTTTAGGTTAAGAACTTAAGCATTGGTCATTTTTGCCAATTAGGAAAATCATCTGGTTTGACTTAAAAACGAAAATCTCAAAATGGAACTTGTAAAAAGCAAAATTCACTTTTCTATGTATGAAATTGGGAATTGGACTATTTTTCGCAGGTAAAATTATATTCTGCAAAATCAGAGGCTACGAAAATAATATCAAAAACTTGTTTACCGCAGATTAACCAAATTCGTTTAGCTTTTTGCTTTTTTTGATTTGCAAAACACTGAAACCAATAATTTTCTGGGCCAGCATAAAAGGTCATTTCATTTTTTCCGGTATCAATTAAACATTCGGCGTAATTAGTCTCTTTAAAATAATAGGGATCAACATCCTTAACAAAAAAGGATAGAAATCTTTTCTTTTCATTTTCAATAATACTGTCTGACATTTCAGCTGACTTCGACTCTTTAATGGTAAAAAATACTTTTGTTCCACCGATGACTTTTGGAGAACTCATTCCATATGATATTTTAGTAAATGTCATACCCTGCTTTTTCTTTATAATGACTTGCGAATTTGCCACTGAACAAACAAAAATAGTTAATAGAAATGACCTAATCACAAAAAGTCCGAATTCTTTATGAAGGCTCCCAAATTTACGATTTTCAAATCCTGAACGTAAAAAGGCAACTCCCATTTTTTTATCACTTTTCCATTTGATCCTGAAACATATAGAACTTCAGTTACTTTATTTGCATTACTCACTTTCCCTAAAACCGCACTTAGGAGCCAATTTTTACCAATGTTCAGAACTCCGCCACCATGTTCGGTTTCATTTGTTTCGTAATGACTTTCCGGAAGTATCTTTACAATTTTATCATGCTGAAATTCAGCCATTCGATAACCCAGCTTAAATTTTTGATCGAAATAATCGTTAATGAAAATGAATCCCTTTTCTTCACTTGACAGTTGGCAATCGTGTGTCAAATATCTGCCGGCAATTGACGTCTTTTTACTTGGTGCTTGTGCAAATTCAAAAATTTTTAAGGTCTTTTTAAACTTTAAATCTTTGTCCAAAAAGAAACAATGTCCTGCTGCCAAATCATTGACCACGAATCCATGCTTAAAAAATTGAATGGAATTTGCGTGACTTAGTTCGAAAACACTTCCATCCTTTGCCGATCGATCCGGGTACCGCGCAAGTCCAGTCGTTGGAATAATATTTAATGATAGCTTTTCTTCATTTAGTAAAAATCTGGAAATCACCTTTCCAGAAAGGTCTATTTTTTCAACGACGTCATAGCGAATTTTATAGTCCTTAAAGTCTTTGGTTTCAGCCTTTAAAGCAAAAATGGACTGGTCTACCTTAATCAATTGATGGTGATAGTCACCCGACAAACTCCACACTTCTTTTCCATGTTCATCATAGTGACGTAATTTTACCTGATCAGAAGCAACTAAGTGGCCATTCTCCATTGGAAGACAGACAGTACCCCCTGGCAATTGTAAAACTAACTTCAAATTTGAATCAAAAATAATGCACGAACCCAGTAAATACTGATTTTTTTTGAGAGGCAAAATAACCGAAGATTGAGCAAAGGAAACAGCACTTACTTGAAGTGCCATTATCAGAATTATTAAGTTCATGACTTTATTTTTGCAAAGTTAACGTGTAAGTGCAATCGAATTGAGTTTGGCAATCTTAAGGCGAATAAAAGCCACCCGTATTAAAGTCAGAACCATTCGTTCCACCCCAAACAATCATCTTAAACAACGTCGGCGACCAGATTGCCGACATACCAGATCTCGCTGCCGGTAAATTCCCACTGGCTACGTTTGTTGCTGACCAAGTGTTCCCACTTAAATTATAAATTCCGCCCGTGCTAGCTACACCACTTCCGTCGATTCCCCCCCAAACAATCATTCTGGAGTCAGTCCAAAATGCAACCTGCCCTTTACGAGCCGTTGGCGCACTTGAAGAACTCATTGCTGTCCACGAATCACCCACTGGATTGTAAACGGCGCCGTTATTATAACTCGTTCCACCGTTTGCACCACCCCAGACTATCATTTTACTTCCTGTCCAAACGGCGCTATGGAAACTTCGCGCTGATGGAACGTTACCGCCCGCCGAATCAATGGCCGCCCATGAATTCAAACTTGGATTATATGCAGCACCCGTATTGACAGGAGTTCCACCGCTTTCACCACCAAAAACAATCATTACAGTTCCCGTCCAAATTGCTGTGTGGTTAGAACGTGCTGATGGAGCACTTAAAGTTGCCATTGTAGTCCAGGTATCTCCGACTGGATCGTATACGGCACCCGTGTTGGTAGTCACACCGCTGTCGTCACCACCCCAAATAATCATTTTGCTACCTGTCCAGATGGCGGTGTGATTGGCCCTTGCACTCGGTGCATTACCAATAGCGATCGTTGTCCAAGAGTTTCCAAATAGATCATATGAGGCACCGGTGTCTAGTTCATTAGAAGATCCATCTATACCACCCCAAACCAACATATTCGTACCCGTCCAAACAGCGGTGTGTTTACTTCGGGCCGCTGGTAAACTTCCACTGGCAA
>JAYSSX010000539.1:0-14093 GCA_043720315.1 Pseudobdellovibrionaceae bacterium
GTCCAATTCTGCCAAAACGGTAGGGTCATCCTCGTTAATGGATTCAATCCAGTGAATCAGCTGAGTCCGTTCTTCATTGGTTATCAAAGAAATGTCTGAATTAATGGTTGGACATTCAGGATCAACAACAAATTGCCCTGCTAGCATTTGTCGGCGATTGGATTAAATTCCTTATCATAAACAGCCATTATGCTTGAATGGTCTATGTGATTTCCATCCAATGCATCTGAAAATCCAATGTTCAATATTTCCGACAACTTCTTAACCAATGGTCTTTTGGCAACTATAAACTCAAAATCGGTTTCCTTCATTTTGTGTTTTGATAGATAAGATTTTAGTTTAGCCGGAGTATCATTCGTAGGATCAATGCTGATCAGTACAATCTTCCAATTATAGTTATCAGTTAGTTTTTTAATTTTTTTTAGGTCGCTTGAAATCATTGGGCATAGGGTTGGGCAACTTGTGTACGACAACACAAAACCAATATAATCGTATTAGTTCGCTGAATTCAGAGTAAACGTAGCCGAATTTTGATTCAGCCAATTATTTTTAGGATTAAAAATTTCTGAAAAGGCCTGGCGTTTTTTACCGTCAGCGAAAGATATTGAACAAACTATCATAAGAAGAAGGCAGAAAATTTTTACCATTTAGGTCCTTGATTAAAAATTAATAAATCAGTTTTAACTGAATTTGTCGTAGTCTTTCAGGTAAATAGTTATATATTTCATTAACTGTATGTAGTGGCTTTTCCGCATAGGAATCACCGAAACCCCTTATCATACGAATACCAATCTGATCATTGTATTCATTTCGGTTTCTAAAATACTCACCATATCGATTGAGTACCGCATTGTACTGGCTATTAAAGTTTTCATTATAATCAGAAAACAAAGTTTGAACATGTCTAATGTTGTCTTCAAAGCTATAGAATGCAGAAACACAAATAGTATGTTCTAAACCCAAAAGTTCTGAATAGAGGGGAATTGCCGCTTTGTGCTGGGCCGTTGTTGCATGAAATTTTTGTGAAGAGTTCTTAATTTCAATAAAGAAATTTCGTTTTAGTCTAGCAGGGTTTGTTTCGCCAATAAAAAAATGATTTAAATTGGTCGTTGGCGAATAAAAAGCAAAGTTATTTTTTTTTGCATAAATCATTGTGTGCTTGAAAAGGTCCTTTATTTCGCCCTGCAAATAAATGGCCTCTGTAAACTTGTGAAGTAACTCTAAATTCTTAAAATTAAAATGATAATAGGTGTGGTCATCCGCCTTTCCAAAATAAAACTCGATGTCAGGGCTTAAGCGATTAACCGCCTGCTCAAATTTTTTGACAAGATCGTTCTCTATGTCCTCTAGAAAAATCTGCTTCGGATCATTCTTAATATAAACTAGAGATCGGCTTGCTATAAAATTCATTTCACTCCTGGAATAATGCTAACTCAAAAGAGGGAATGTCAGCAAATTAAAATTGCCTTGCCGGTTTGAATTGTGCTGTAATTGGTGACAATTGAAGATGAAAAAAAATCAAAAAATTCTACATTGGAAAAAGAAGGCATTAGAAAAATTACTTTTTTTAGAAAGTGCAGAAAGTGCCTATCAACATCAACAGGACGTTTCTTCTGATGAAAAGCCGAGTATTTTCTACACCTATCCTGAAAAAACTTCCACTATAGACGAAATAATTACTGCGGTTAAAGGACACGCCGCACAAACCCTGCCTGAAGGTGAGTTCTCGCAGAAAATTATTGCAACAACAGTTCGTTGTTTAGAGTTAGCTAAAAAGCAAATTTCTAGCGCTTCGGGGCTATTTGTGGCTTTAGAAACGGACTGGAGCTGTGTTGATCAAAAATTTTCAAGGCGTAAGTTCTACGATCATTATCACCCGCCAAGACGTGGTGAGGATTCGATTCGAACTTTGTCTTATTTCGTTCCGGTTCATAGTGAAGTTGAAGTGACCGAATGTTTTAAATATTTCGATTTACGCAGCATCGAACTCAGCGGAAAAAATTATGAATTTTGGAAAGAGAACGGTCCAAAAGATATTTTAAAGGACTTTAAAAGTTTATCGAGGAAGGTGAATCCTGAAGCTTGGAGTGTTCTTCCGTTTTCACCACAGAATATTATAGAAATTTTATTTGATTCTTTTAACCTCATTCACGGAATCGATAGGTTAACTTCAAATATTTTTTTAACATTGGTTATTAATGATGTGGTTCCGTTAACTGCTATCAGTGATTCAAGAATTGTTGTACGAAACATTGAGTTGAATTGAGGGAATTTGGAACAACCTAAAACACATTTTAAGAACTTGGTAGATAGCACGACAGCCGACTGGAAAGTGATCGACAAAAGTTATGAACCTATCAGGTCCACACAGGGCAAAAGGCTTTTGGACACATTAAGGGGATTAAAATTTATTCAAGGCGCACTACCTATTGATCGTTTCGAGCATAGTCTACAGGCAGCTACCCGTGCACATTCTGATGGTAGATCTGACGAATACGTATTTACAGTATTGTTGCATGATATAGGTGCATATTTAACTATGCATAATCACGCCGAGGTCAGTGCAAGTATTTTGAAGGCTTATGTTAGTCCGGAATTGTATTGGATGATTTTGCACCATGATGATTTTGAAGCGTTTCATTACTTCGACAAAATTGGATTGAGTCCCAATTTGCGAGATCAATATGAGGGCCATCCAAATTACGCAATGACGGAAGAATTCTGCAGACTTTATGATTCGCCCTCCTGGGATTCTGCTTTCCAAAGTAAACCATTAGAATTCTTTCTTCCGATAGTGGAACGAATTATTTTGACTGGGAAACTAAAATGATTTCTGAAGTTTGGGAAACCGGATTTGATATTGCTATAGTGATTGAATCTGTATCTGGACTGATAACTCATTTCCCGGCTAAGGAACCTTTTGCAGGTTACGGTGGTTGGTCGGTACTTTCTCATAACGGAAAGGTCGACAGTGGTTGGAACGAAGAAGCCGTTGTTCTCAATGAGCAAGGCGAAATGGATATGTTGGAATCAGCAAAAAAAATACAAGAATTGCAATTACCTAAAAGCAAGGAACATATTCAACCGACTCCCTTTCTAACAGAACCATTGAAGAAAATTGTAGAGCAGGTTTCTGAAAAAGGCCTCAAGCCCTGTCGCGTAAGGTTAAGTCGTTTAAAGGCTGGAAGTACTTTATATTGGCATCAGGACGAAAGATCTGATGTTTATTGCGTTCGATTGCATATCCCACTCATTACAAATTCAAAGTGTTTTTTTGAAACCGAAGAAGGGAAAGAGCATTTTGCCGCGAATGGAAATGCCTATTTCGTTAAAGTGAATGTGCGCCACAGGGTGATCAATCAAGGTACTACAGATCGAATTCACATCATTATGGATGTGCGTGATGAATTAAATTTTACGCAACACCATCGGTATTATTAGCTGTTGAGGTCTTTTTGGTAATAAGGGGACCAAAAAATTTTCTGTTTTAAGAATTTCTCATACAAAGTAGATGTCCATCTAAATAGTAATGTAGAAAAGTGATCGAGTTTCCTAAAGCAAATATTAAAAAGAAGAGCTCTGGTTTTTACTTTTTGGATATTTGAATTATCTATAACTTTTAGAAAAACAAATTAATACTTAATTGCATGATTGGCAAAGAATCTGATAAATGCGACATTCGAAAACATTCCAATTGGGAAAAGCAAAGTTCTTAATAGAAAAAAGTCTTATTTGATTTTTTCATCTGTGGATTTACATGGTAAAAAAATAAATTAAGAAAAGTGAGTCCTAATGCTAAAGCAGTTAGTATTTTTACTAACCTAAATTCAGGAATAAAAAACGAAAAAATGAAAGTAAAGATAACAAGAGCACAGTTCAGAAAAATATAATTGAGAAAGAATTCCATTGCCGGAACATTCTCAGTATAAAAATTACGCTTTAGGCCGAATTGTATGAATGCAAATAGGACAAAGAAGACGGGAACAATTAGATTTATCCGTTCTGAATTTTTTGAAAAAATGGATATTTTATTTGAAAACATTTAGTGAAATTTTAGCATGTACAAAAAGCATTTTAAAAGACATAATATCAAACTTAATAAGTAGAGAATTTATGCTAGTTTCTGCACTATTTAGATCAGCCTCAACCCACTTTTGTTACGATTTGTCACAAAAGTTAGGTCTTATTTTTTTGGATGAAATCTTCGACCCACTTAATGACGACATTCTCAAAATGAAGAGAATAAATCATGAATTTAGGGATTATTTGGGACGGTTAAATAACAAAAAATTGGGGATGCAGGATAAGATAAATCTTTGGCATAACAATGAAGGTTACTTAATCAACAACCATAACTACGATATTCCATGGTTCGAAGCAGCAAATCTGTTTTACTGTCGTAAAGATTTGTTGGGATCTTTGGATTCAATGTATGAGCTAATCAAGCAGTCTAAACAGCCGGTCGAAAATATTTGGATATACGCTGATTGGATGCGTAAATTTATCGAATACGTGCTTATTCGCCAACAGGATCGGCCTTTAGTAATAGCCGAAAACATCGGATATCAGTTCAGAAAAAGTACAGAACAAGCCAGTGAATACGTTCAGGAAGTTTTTAAAAAGAAAATAAGTGAAGGTCTATATAAGGAATTTTTAGAATATGCCAATTCTCACTCTTCTACTATGGAGAAGGTGCTAAAACTAAAGAAAGAGCTTTGATTTCTTAACTGAGAACTCTATTATATTCTGATGTACAGTTTGATTCTGTTTATTTTTCAGGTTATAGCCCATTTATCATTAGTTTATTTCGCTTTTCATTTTATGTGGGTGGATTTGCTAATTATATTCGTATTCTATTTCTTGTTCACCGGAATTGGTTCAGATATGACTTTTCATCGTTTGTTGGCTCACAATAGTTACAAAGCTCCGGTATGGTTCTATTGGTTAGGAAATCTATTTGGTACATTGGGTGGCGTTGGATCTGGGATAGCTTGGGTAGCAAACCATCGTGCACATCATCGCTATGTTGATACCGAAAGCGATCCCCACTCGCCTCATCATAAGGGTATTTTTCGAGTTCAGTTTCTATCCATGTTTGAACCAGTAAATATAAAATTTGCAGTACGATTATTAAAAGATGAAACTTTGGTTTTCTTTCACAAATACTATTGGATTATCCACGCCGTTTATTTTCTTCTTCTATTTACCTTTTATCCGCGTGGAATTGTTTCTTGTTACCTGGCGCCAGCGGCACTGACTTGGTCGATGAGCTCCTTTATCAATAATTTTTGCCATTTGTTTGGGTATAGGGTTGCAAATACTGAAGATAAGTCGACAAATAATTTTTTGATTGGAATTCTATCTTTTGGTGAAGGCTGGCATAACTATCACCATGCTAATCCTAGCGATTCTCGCTGCGGCCATAAAAAATGGGAGTTGGATCCTGTAGCTCGAATGATTGAATGGGTAAAACAGCCACTCTAAAAAGAAAAATCGTTTATAAGACCTGAAATACATTCTTGGTCTGAACTACACAGACTTTTCCACGCATCCTGATTTTGTTTTTTAGGTGATTCCAGGTATTCGGTAAACTGAATATCCTCGTAGTTGATGACCTCAAAAGTGTTTGGAAACTGTTCCATTATTTGCCTTTGTTTTTTGATTCGACCCAAAAGATCTTTTAATGGTTGAGTCTGAACAATACTGGTTTCAAAATTTAAAGATTCTTTAGGTGTTTTAAAGTCGACGAATTTTTTAGTATGGTAAGCGATGGCATAGCTGGCCAATTGTTGTTTGATATCTTTTCTGCACAACATGTAATTTTTATGACCAATATCTAATAAAAAATTAAAAATCTCATCTGATAAAGGGGCGACATGATTATGAACAATAAGGTCACATTCAGCCTTTTGGATTAATTCTCTTTTGTATAGGAATTCTTCCTCCATCGATTGTGATTTTTTTTCATAGATTTTTTCAGTTACGACAAGACCATCTTTAAGGACCAATTTTTTATAAAATCGTCCATTTTGATATTCCTGATGATTGTAAAAACTGGAGTCAGTCTGTTCATGATACAAACCATAGTGATATTGGTTAAATGGTTCAGATAAGAAGCTGACTTTATTGTTTTCCTTTTGCTTCAATAAAAGATCTTTCAAAAATAATGAATACCAAGTGCTGCCGGTTCTTGGCGTTGAAAATACATTAGTTATCATACAAGATTTCTTGTCCAATTGCGCCGAAGGCCCATTCGCGTTCCTGACACTGAAAACAATAGCCGCAACGGCCCCGTGGTTTTTGAGTACATGAATGAGTGTGCTTTAGAATGTCCAATTTTGCAAGTTGCGGAATTTGGTAATAGGCTTGAACAATATAGTCCTTAGTCGTCTCAACCAATGGACATCTTAATTTTGGAATTGCAGATAATTCGGCTTTTGATATCCGGCTAGGAGCTCCTTTTAAAGTCACAGGAGGGTTTTGATTGACGCCAGTAAAAAGTATTTCTACATCTGAAAGTCTTAAAACATTTCCAATTCCGGTTTTAATGACGCCATCAGTGCGTCCACCATTTGAAATATTTTGGACATATTTTACAGTCGAGTAAAATTCTTGCTCTAAAATACCCAGACAGTGGAAATTATAGCCGGTTTTATTTTCAACTGTATAAGCAGTTAAATTAAAGTCTTGATGTAGTCTTTCTAACTGCAATAAAGAAAGTACAAGAGTCGAGTCGATTCCGCCGGAAAACATCACTCCAACATTTTTAACTGTTTTGGGAATGTCTATATCAATAATAAAATCAGCTTGGTTAGGGATGGTAATGGTATACTTCATAAAACCTCTTTAATTTTTCCTGCTGCGGAAATAATATTATCTTTAACTATAACTAGTCGACCTAACTTTTCATTTTCTTCAAAAGTTGTGGCCAAAGCCGGAAGATTAAATTGAATTGTTAATTCAGCAACTTGTCCCTTTTCAACCAATTTTATTGATTCGGCAATAGTAAGTTCTTGGCGAATTACAGACCGGATTTCCACAACTTTACCCAGGTGTTCACGTTTGTTTAGTTTAATGTTTACCACGTCGCCCAAATTAAGCGCCGTTTTGTTAAAATAGTACACAAAAACAATCAGCTGACTCGCTAGTTTTACTTCTTGAGTTCCTTGATAAACGATATCGCCGCGTTTAAGTCGGGTATCGTCCCTTGAATAAAACGATATTAAACTTTTCGTATTGTAACCAAAGGCGTTGTCTTCAGGTAAGACTAGTTTTAATTCATGGGTCACGTCATTGGAGTTGATTGCAAAAAGGGCCTGACCGCTTTGATAGACTCCCGCCATTGTTTCGGTAACTAATATGGCTTTATCCGAAAAACCTTCGTCAATACCATAGACATCTTGTATCACCCCCAAAAAGGAATTCTTTAGTGACGAACTTTTCTTAGCGCTGTTTACTGGGTCTAACAAATAGTCCAAAACCGAACTCCCATTGTACCAAGGAGTATTATTCGAAGAATGAGTTAAATTGTCGGCTTGAGTTGCAGAAATGGGAATGAAGCGATCTAACCTTAAAGACAGCTTTTCCGCCAACGTAAGAAGTTGTTCCCTTAAGTTATCAAAAAAGGCTTCCTGATAATCAACGAGATCCATTTTATTTACTAATACAATGACCGTTTTTGGTCTTAAAAAAGACAAAGCTTCCATATGTTTAACAGTGCTATTTTGAATTCCATTTTTGGCGTCTAAAATGACAAAGGCTAAATCAGATTTAGCGGCGCCGGTGATCATGTTTTGCAAAAACTCAAAATGTCCGGGAGCATCCAAAAAGGCAAATTCTTTATTTTGAAGTTTAAAGATATGTTGTGAAATTCCAATCGTGATGCTTTTTGCATTTTCCTCCTTAAGTGCATCTGTAATTAATGAAAAATCCATTTGGCCGGCATTTTTAGAAAGGGAACTCATATTTTTCAATTTATCATCGCTGACATTACCGGTTTCATATAAAAAACGGCCGGTAAAGGTGGACTTGCCATGATCAATATGTCCGCAAATGATAACGTTAGTTCTTTCGCTAATCACATATACCCATTTCGACGTAGGGTTTCTAAACCGTTTTGGTCTTCTTGATCTTGTGACCTTCCTGAGCGCTCGCCTAATTTTGAAAGAGACCCGAACTCTAGCTCATGCAAAATTTCGGTTGGATTTTTAGCTGTAGATTTGATTGGTTTCGTACAAGGGGCACAGCCTAACGAGCGATAGCGTTCATTATTGGCATTGCTAAAATAGAGATCGGTGACCTGAATTTTTTCACGTTCAATGTATTGCCAAATATTTTTTTCGGACCAATCCAAAATAGGATGAACGCGGACGCTTTCTCCTGGATGTAAATCCGTATTAAACTGATTCCATAATTCGGCCGGAAGATTTTCTATATCCCAATTCTGCTGAGGGGATCTTTTTGAAAAATACCTTTCCTTAGAGCGTGTGCCCTCTTCATCACTTCGAATTCCGACAATTAAAGCATCAAAAATTTCATTTTTATCATCTTTAGTATAACTTTCAGTTTGCCGATCAAATCTATTGCGTGGAAATACCCCTTGAGTGGTTTTAAACAAAGCTTCTGTCTTCAAGGTCTGGCAACATTGCAGTCTAGTTAGGTTTCCATTAAAAAATGTTTCATTTTTTTCGAGTGCTACTTTATTTTGTCCAATGATCATATCTAAATTAATTTCCTTATTCAGTCGCTTCACTGTTTGATCCCGGAACGTAATCATTTCGGGAATTTTGACCGAAGTATCTACGTGAACCAATGGAAAAGGAACTTTACCTAAAAAGGCCTTACGAGTTAAATGCAACATGACCGTTGAATCTTTGCCAATAGACCATAACATCGCTAGTCGCACTTTATAGTGGCTATAGGATTCGCGAATAAGGTAAATGCTTTTTTCTTCAAGTTGATCTAAAGAATTCATGTCTTACCCAACTGCAAAGAAATTTTCCGATAAATGGTTAATGCCATTTCTTCCGGACTACCGAGTTCGGTATTTATATTCAGAAAAGGATTTTTTGGGGCCTCGTAAACATCACCAATGCCTGTAAAATTTTTTATAAGTCCTGAACGCGCCTTTAAATAAAGCCCTTTTGGATCCCTCTTTTCACAAACTTCTAATGATGTCGAAAGATAAATTTCAAAAAAATTCTTACAAATTGAATGGGCAAACTTTCTCGAGCTTTCATAAGGTGAAATCAAACTAGTTATGGTCACTACATTATGCTTTTCTAAAAGCGCTGCCGTGTGTGCGACCCGTTTGACATGTAATTCTCTATCTTCTCGGTAAAAACCTATTTCTGGAAAAAGGTCCCGCAGTTCATCCCCGTCAATATGTTCAACTTCAGGAAAGTCCTTGCTAAAGTGGGGTATCAAAAGTTTTGCTAAAGTCGTTTTCCCCGTTCCGGAAAGTCCCGTAAACCAAACGACAAAGGCGTTTTTATTTGGCATTCCAAAATTATATATGTACGTCTTTTTATGTCAAATTCTGAAGTCTATTTAAAACAGTTTCTTCAACGTAATCTTTAATTTTTGTGTTATAGAATTTTTTATTGAGGGTTGAGTCAACCACCTGAAAGCCTTCTTGATAGTAGGCTTTCGCTCTTTGCAAATTATTAAGGTGAAAGTGGAATAGAGTTAAATAATAGCAAGAGGAGGAAGATTTAAAGGTTTCAAATAGATTTAAATACCGGGGATCGGGCTTTTGATGCGTCTGTAACAAGGCCAACTGATAATTCCTGACGACATACCAAGATTGCTGATCGGATAACTTTGTGAAACAAGGAGTTTCGACATATTTTAGAAACACTTGAATAAGCCTGTCATGCTGTTTTAACCGGTAAAGGTCTTCAATATAATGATAAAAGAGATGTTCCGGCCACTGTTCAAAATAATGTGCCGTCATGGATTCATATCTATCCTTAGTTTCCTTTTGGACATGCCTAATCACAAAATTTGTATCTAATTTGTAATTGGCAATTCTGGGAACCAATGTCTCGTGAATCGGGAATCGATACTCGTAATCCAAACTGGGAGTTAGTTTAAGGTAGTTATCAGTGAACGTATTAAACAATACTTCATTGCGCCTGCCTAATATGATTTTTTTCTCATCGATATTTAAATCAGGTAGGGACTCCAGTCTTTCATCAAGGTCTAAATGAAGGTAGTAGTCAAATTCGTGTGGGACCAAATCTCTTAAGTAATTTCTGGCATTTGAAAAATGGAAAGGATCAAATTTTTTAGATTTCAAAATGACATTGGGAAAGTTTTCGAAAAGGGAAACTGTTTTATCGGTCGAGCCAGTGTCTAAAACAAAAATTTTTGAAATATTAAAGGTATTCAAATTTTTAACAAAGTCAGTGACGTTGTCTTCTTCGTTTTTACATATGGCTAAGCAGGCTATTTTTTTCATAAAACTCATTAAAACAATCACGATCAGTGATTAGCTTTTGTATTTGGTAAGCATCGGAATTTTTTAAGGCACGTTCAGCATTTGACCAAATCTCGGGACAATTTCTTTTCCATTGATTAAGAAGGGGTTGGTCATTTCTAAGAGCTAACTTAAGCATTTCGGCAAAAATAGAACGTGTCTTAAAATTTCCTTCGCCTAGATCATGAAAACTACCTACAACATCAATCACTTTAAACTGCAAATAAAAGGATACATCGATTACTTTTGGACGAACAAAAATATTTTTCTTACATTTTTTTATTCCGCCGTGTCCATAAATAATACCGTATTTGTTTTCTGTTTTTAAAATACAGGGACCGGGTGAAGTTAAAATTATTTTGGCAGTGTCGTAAACTTTATTGTCGGCATCGACCCAAATAAATTCTTCTTCTGATGTTATGGATGATAAATACTGATAAGTTTCGCTTATGGAATTTTTTCCGGCAACGGCTTGGATATCAGGAAAGATACCTAGGGACCTGGTGAAATTTTCTTTCACCAGCTCTTTTGGTTCATATTGACTCGAAACGAAGTATATTTTCATAAATATTTCTAAATGCTGGTATTGTTTCTAAATACAAAACGAAATCACTTTCATTTTTGTATAAGGCATAATTTTCCGGCTTTACAAAATCTAATACAAGTAAAAGCTGATCTACGCTTCCATGTACCTTTACTGAAAATTCGGTTTTTTCTATTTGAATTGGCATAAGGCGTTTTAAACGCTAACGAAAACGTTTACCAAGAAGAAAACGACTACGGTAAAAACAAAAACTAATATAAGTGGCTTAGGTAACATAAAACAATCTTCGCTTTAATTTTTTATAATTACAATAGAAAATTTAACTCATTTTTAGTACAGGCTAGGTAGAGCTTCAAAAATGGTAAAGGACAAATTTGAAAATGTAGATGCTAACAAGTAGGTCTAGGTGAGGGCCAGTTACAGTTAGTTTTTTAAAAAATAAATGTCTGGGTAGTTTCGACCTTTTTCTTCGCTATCCATTCCGTAGCCAACAACATATCTATCATCGATAGTTTTTCCGATATAGTCAGGGCGAATAGGAAGTTCACGTCTTGCAGGCTTATCTAATAAAGTAACGATTTTCAAAGATGCTGGTGAAGAAGCCAAAAGACGATTTCTTAAAAAACTTAAAGTGCGACCGGTATCAATGATTTCTTCGACGATCAAAACATGTTTACCGGAAATGTTTACGGAGATGTCTTTGATAATTTTGATGGCTCCGCCGCGTTCTACGGCTTGTAGGTAAACAAAGTCAACTTGCTGAGGTAACTGCACTTCACGCATTAAATCAGCGGTGAAATGAATCGAACCACGCAAAGGGCAAACAAAGATAAGATCTTTTCCGTCGTAATCAGCTTCAATCTGCTTAGCTAGCGAACTAACCATTTTTTTAATATCAGCAACGGGGATCAAAGGAACCATGTCATCTTTTACTTGTTTCATTTTAACGTCCTTCTAAATTTCAATAGTAGTAATGCCAGCAGCTTGGGCCATTTTTAGAAACTTTAAAGCTTCTTGATTATGAGGATCCCGCATCAACACGTTTTCCCACTGCTCGGTTGCTTCAGCTAAATTATTTGCATTAAAAAGAATTTGTCCCAATTTCAATCGAGCCGCCATAAACTGTGGATACTCACGAATTAATGCCTTTAAGTCACGAATCGCTTTTTCCACATCATTTAACTTCACAAAACAATCAGCAATTCGCATTGTTAACTCTGGTTTTCGAGTAGAAAGTTTGTGTGCCTTATAAAGCTGATCCAAAGCTTCAGTATATTGTTTATACTGAAAATAAAGGTCAGCTAGTTCTTCATGTTTAACGGCAATTTTCTCTTCAATATAAGGATCTAGTTTTCCGTTTCTTCGGTCTAACAATGATCTGGCGTCTTCAAAAACTTTTTTACCTTCTTCATATCTTCCAAGATCATTTAGGATAATGGAAAGGCCAACACTGGCATCGGTGTAAGTAGGGTCAATTTCCAAAGCTCTTTTAAAAGTTTTGATCGCCTTGTTAAACTGACCTTTATCGTAAGATATCGTCGCCATCATTTGGTAGACTTCTGGGTTTTTAGTATTCTGAAGGATCATTTGCTGCAGAATTGGCTCGGCTACTTTGTAATTTCCAGCAATAAAACTTTCGCGCGCTTCTGATAGCATATCATCATATAGAAAATCAGACATAAAACCCCTCAGCGCCTAGCGCTTCTAAAAACTAAAGAGTACTCAGCGCCGATTTTGCGGCAGCTGCTTCATCGCTGTTTGGAAATTTACTTGTTAAATCAGATAGATATTTTTTAGCCTTGTCACGTTCACCCAATTTGAAAGCACAAATGGCCGCCTGCTTTAAAGCAACTGGCCCATATCCTTGAGTTTCATATTTAGAATAAAGTCCTTCATATCTAGATAAGGCACTGTCGTAAGTTTCATTTTTAAAATAGAAGTCGGCAATGTACTTTTCTTTTTCTGCCAACATTTTTAAGGCGGCTTCCTTTTTTTCAATCGCCTCTTTAGTTTGCGCTGAATTTGGATACTGAGTAACCACTTCGTCGAAATATAAAATAGCCGAACTTGCTAACGTTAAGTCGCGATCAACACTTTCCGGAAGTTGCCTATAAAATGAATCAGCCAATCTAAATGTGACATAATCAATTTGCGGATGTTTAGGATGAAGATCTTTGAAACTTTGATAGGCGACCTGAGCTTCTAAATAAGATTCTTGTTTAAAATGGGCATCGGCCACCGAAAGTTCGGCTAACAAGGCGTACTTAGAATAGGGAAATTTGTTACGAATTTCCTGGTATCGTTTAATGGCCTCTTCGTAACGCTCTTCTTTTTCAAAAGTTTTTGCCAGCTCGTAAGCGCCTTCCGCGGTATCACTTTTTTTATCATCTGATGAACAAGCCGAAAGCATCAAGCTAACCACTAGAAGTATTATCAAATAAGGGATTTGGGACATTTTTTTCATAGTTCAACCTACAATCTAGAAGTCTAGTTTAGGCCCTAAAATCCGTCAAATGTTTGTAGATGGCAATCGTAGAAACCTTAAGAATGCTAAAAAGGGGGATTGAGATGATCATTCCCAAAACTCCCATCAGCTGAGAGCCTACAATCACAGCCAAAACCACAGTGACGGGATGCAAATCGACTATTTTGGCGACTACAAAAGGAACAATGAGGACAGTATCCACAAGTTGTGCGCCAAAATAGATAATCAAAATCCACATTAATTCAGTGCTGCCTCCACCATTAGCAAAACCTATCAATAGCGCCGGAGCCAACCCAATTACAGGGCCTAAGTATGGAACAATATTAAGGATTCCAGCGAACAAAGAAAGTGAAAGCGCATAGGGAAACCCCATAATCAGCAAACCTGTCCAAATTAAAGCGCTGACTATGACACTTTCTAAGATACGCGCTCTAATAAATCCGCCCATTTGAAAGCCAATTTGATGGTTCAAATTTAACGCTAGTTCAAAAAAGTTATTGGGCACTAGAGTCAAAAGTTTACGAACGAAATCTCGGCCATCAAGCAGCATAAAATAAGTTAAAAACGGGGCTAAAAATAGGACA
>JAYSSX010000540.1:0-2802 GCA_043720315.1 Pseudobdellovibrionaceae bacterium
TAATCTAAATTGATTAGACCCCGAATATTAATCAAATCAGAAATACCTTTGACCGCCTGAAGTAAAACTTCATCGGCTTTTTTGAAAGTTTCTAATAAGGGAGTTTTATCTCCAGAAATAGATAATAACTTTTGATTAGGAATAACGATAAGAGTATCGACATTTTCTTTTAACTCTTGTAATCCCGCATCAGCATGTTTACCGCGACGTTTTCCTTCGAAAACAAAAGGACGAGTAACCACACCAATTGTTAAAGCACCTAATTCGCGAGCAATTTTTGCCACGATAGGAGCACCGCCGGTACCAGTTCCGCCACCCATTCCTGCGGTGACAAAAACCATGTCAGAACCTTCTAATTTTTCAACAATTTGATTATAGGATTCAATGGCTGCACGACGGCCAATATCTGGATTTGCGCCTGCGCCCAATCCTTTAGTAAGGTCAGAACCCAATTGAATTTTTCCATCAGCTTTATTAGCATTCAAAGCTTGAATATCAGTATTCGCAACGATGAACTCAACACCTGTCATTTTTTCTTCGATCATTGTTGAAACGGCATTGCTTCCGCCACCGCCCACACCAACAACCTTAATGTTAGCACCGATGCTTACATTTTCTTCTAACTCAAACATGACTCCTCCAAATATTAAAATAAATCGTCTAAAATATTTTTAAATTTCTTAGCAACACCGCTGATACTACTATTATCAGCATCCTGAACCAAATTCAGTTGCTGTTGCTTAAATTCTTTATACCCATACATTAAAAGGCCCACAGCTGCTGCATGTGAAGCCGATTTTACTATTTCATTAATTCCACCGATACCCACAGGTAGACCTCGTCTTACCGGAAGATCTAAAACAAATTCACCCATTTCAATCATGCCGTCCAATTGACTTCCCCCACCTGTTAAAACCACTCCTGACCCTAACATTGGCAATAAACCGCTGCGCTGAATATCTTGATGAATCATCTGCAAAACTTCTTCAGCGCGAGGTTCAATCACTTCGGCCAAATCTTTTCTTAAAACAGTTCGAGATTTACGTCCGCCCACGCCTTCTACTTCAATTGCCTCTTGCGCTTCGATCAAACCAGCCATAGCACAACCAAATTTTTTCTTTAATTCTTCAGCCGCAGCCTGTGGGGTTCTTAATCCTACTGCTATATCATGAGTAAAATGACTGCCGCCAACAGGAATCAAAGAGGTGTGCGCAGCACTTCCGTTAATGTAGTAAATGGAATTACAAGTTCCACCACCTATATCAACAACACAAACACCCAAAGATTTCTCATCTTCACTTAATACGGCAATTGAAGAGGCTAATTGATCTAAAACCAATCCCTTTACTTGCAATCCCGCTCTTTCGATACATTTTAAATTATTTGAAATCGCCATTTGACTACCAGTTACGATATGAACACTGGCTTCTAAACGAACACCCGACATACCAATAGGGTCCAAGATCCCATCTTGACCATCCACTTTGTAATCACGTGGGATCACATGCAAAACTGTTCGTTCCGCAGGAACCACAACGGCTTTAGCGGCCTCGATCACTCTTTCCACGTCTTGTTTAGTCACGCCATCTTTATTCTTGATGGCAACCATACCTTTGGAATCAAAAGATTTGATGTGACTTCCAGAAACACCAACCCAAACCGCTTCAACTCTGTAGCCCGACATTAATTCGGCTTCTTCACGAGCCCGTCGAATCGCTTCCGTAGTTGCGTCGATATTAACAACAATACCCTGTTTGACCCCGACATTTGGAGCTGTGCCTATGCCTACAATTTGTAAGGATTGATCTTCTTTTATTGTTGCAACAGCCAAAGAGACTTTAGTAGTGCCAATGTCTAACCCGGCAATAACAGGTGTATTTATTTTCATATGCTCATCCGTAAGAAGTTAAACCGCATCCTGCAGTAGATACATCCCGACAAAGTACTTTCGGCGAGAAGGACAAAAGTCCTATAACTAAATGTTAGGGATCCTTACGCAGCCTGACAAGGACTTTCTTAGATAAGTTCGCATCAATGACGCGACCATTAAAGTTGTTCTGCTCTAGATATTGCAGCACTTGTGAGACACGCGCTGACTTCAATGCGAAATCTTCGTCTCCCATTTTCACTTTGATTCCGCTTTCCACAAGCGAAGTCCAAAATCCTTCTTTTTGATCGTAACGAATTTCAGAAATTTTCTCTCTAGAAAATTCACCCTTCTCGGGAATTTGCGAAACAAATTGCAATGCTTTTTTTCTTAACTCAATTTGATCAAAACCATCACCCACCAAAATACTTACATTTGGAGCACGTTTCATTTCAATGGGCGGAAGCACTTCTCCCGTCTTTACAACTGGAAGTAATCTTTGTTTACTTTGAAAAAGTAATTTAATTTCTTTTGGAACAATCACAATTTTTAATTCCGAAGGCCAAACTCGCGAGTAAGCAACCGACTCGATCCAAGTTAAAGATCCAACGTCAGCGACTAAATGAGTAAAATCCATTTTGACCAATGATTGATTCTGATATTTTTGTAAGTTGGATTCCAATTGCTTTTGCAATGGTTGCAGATAAAGACCAGTAACCTGCTCATCAACAATATTTAACTCGATTTTTTTCAAATTAAAAAAACCGGAATGCTCTAAATGGTCAAAAAATAAATAACCACAAACTGGTAATAAGACAAAAATTAATGATACTCGCAACAGCAGCAAAAGAAACTTCTTCAACATGAATACTATGTTAAGATATTAACTGAGCGTTGCTAAGTCGCGATTTTCAGATCCTAGTCTTTAGGATTGC
>JAYSSX010000541.1:0-3330 GCA_043720315.1 Pseudobdellovibrionaceae bacterium
GGGGCCTTGTCGACTGCGATGGTGCGTTTGAGTTGTTGGGCCAGTACCCAAGTCCAGCCCCCTGGTGAGGAACCAAAATCCAAAGCAGTTACAGCTGGATTTTCAATCTTTTTATAGAAAGAATATCCTTCCCATAATTTATTAAAAGCGCGAGAAGGTGCTTTTTTATTTTCCGGAAATTTAAAATTGCAAATATTTTGCCAAGGGGTAATTCGACTGCTGCAAATTAAGGTGTTTTCATCCATTAGGAAGAAACCCAGCATATTGTCAGGCTCGTAAAAGTGATAATTAAAATCTATTTCACCTAGAGAAAACAGTTTTAAATCACTTGCAATGAGCTGTGTGCGACGGTGATGCAATACCGATGAAAAAATAATTTTTTTAACTAGTTGTTGTTTTTTTAAAGTTAAGACTTGTTTAACGGCCTCCGAAATTGATTTAAAAGCATACGATCGGCAGTCACTCCATACTGAATCAGCCCAGTAGACAGGATGGTTTTCAGGGTTTTCAATGACAGCCATTTTGTCCGTTTGTTTGAGGACCCTAATTTTTCTATATTCCAGTTCTTCGGCCAAATACTCGCTGGTCAGACTGGATTTAAAAAGAACTTGAGTAGTAGGATTTATTTGCATCAATTTATTGTCTGAAATTGTAATTTTCTTGTCAAAATCTTATCTGGCTGATATCTGACCCTATATTCGAAAGAAGGAAAATACATGTCATTTATTTCAGAATTTAAAGAGTTTGCTATTAAAGGGAATGCCATGGATTTGGCAGTTGGACTTATTATTGGTGCCGAGTTCGGTAAAATCATAAACTCGTTAGTAAATGATGTTATTATGCCACCCATTGGCCTAGTTATTGGAAATGTAGACTTTAAGAATCTATTTATTACTTTGAAACAAGGTGCTGTCATTCCAGCCCCCTATGCGACATTGGTGGATGCGCAAAAGGCTGGAGCCGTGACAATCAATGTTGGACTATTTGTAACTGCAGTTATTACCTTTATCATTGTTGCGATAGCTGTGTTTATGTTGGTTAAGGCTTTGAATCGCCTAAAACCTGCCCCAGCAGCTGTAGTGGTAGATAAATAAGGAATTTAATATGATGAAATACGTTCAGGCTATTATCGTTGTTTGCGTTTTAATTGGTGTCGTTGCTATTGGTATAAACTATTACAGTTATATTTTTTCTCGCAATGTGGAAGGTGTGGTTGAAAACATTGAAAAGGTTCAACTGAATGTAGCTTTGATGCAAACTGTAGGTGGATCAGGTGAAATTAGTCCGCAAATGTATTCTTACTCTGTAGGTATCAAAGAAAAGTCAGGCGAGATCGTGACTGCATCTGCCGAAGATCGTCAGTGGGGAGTTCCGGTTAAAGGCCAGTGCGTCCTTGCCAAATATTATCCATACCCACCTTGGGAACTGAACAAGGCTGGAACATATCACAATGCGCGATTACTTAGGTTATGGGAATGTGGCAGCGAAGCCGAAAAATCAAACAATTAGTTAATATGAAAAGGTAAAAGCTTAAGATTTTACCTTTTGCGCTTTCATCATCTTGGCTGCTAACGTGTAGCCACCGTTGCTTCCATCGACAAAATGAATATGATTATCTTTAAGACTCTGTACATAGCAAGTCATTAGCGTTTCGTCCGAAAAGTGTGTTCCATAAAATATCTTACCTTGTTGCAACAGGTTCAGTAGATAATTTTCAATCTTGATTTTTTGATCAGTCTTTAAATCTAAAATCATTCTCAGGGTATCATCAAATTTAATGTGATCTGTGTGGTAACTCATTTGTTGCAGGTAACGAAAAATACTGGAATTTTTGTCTTTGCGTTGTTTCGAAATCATTTGTGCAAAGACCAAGGTCAATAAAGTGATTTTAATTCTTTCGTAGACAAAACGAACTGGATTTAAAAATTTTAATTTCAACTCGGTTACCAAATGCCTCGGTGGCCAATCCCAATTCAAATTATTTAAACCAACTGGATTTGTTTCAGGCGCAACCTCATAAATGTAATTTAAAATACCACCATAAACTTCTAGCGGATTATCGACATGATCCTGCACCTGAACGATCAAAGTCATAATGGTGTCTTTGCTTTTTTTGACTGGATTCCAACGACATTCCAATCCCTCAAAGCTGCCAGTTGCCGTTGGAGACTCAGGCAACAGAAATTGGCTAGATTCTTTAATCATCTTTTCGGCCAAAGTCAGTGCACCGCCTTTGATCAAGGCAATGTGACTGGTATCCTTTAAAGAAAGTTTGCTAACCAAAAGTTGTTTATTTTTGGCATACAATTCTTTCACCGAAACAACTCCAATGCGCAAATCAAATCCAAATTGTTTCTTGGCAACCAGCTGAGTATGCGAAAGTGCGACTTTCACTCTTTCAATAAACTCAGGTGGGACTAACATAGTGGCGCCATCGCCGCCAAAGACATAGGGAAAATCTGTATGTTTAAATACATTTTTACAGGCGACTATACAAGAAACACCAATGACATTAACTTCTTTGTATTTACCGCTATTTATTGCAGCCGTAGAGCCCTTTAAATCAGTAATAACAATAAACCAGTCCTCCGGGCAAACCTCGTAAAACCGAGTTTCAGTCAATAATAGGGGATCTTTAATTGGTATGATTTTTTCGTAGAAGTTGGTTGGTATTGTGTTATTCATCACCTAAAAGGATAGCTGTAACTGTAGAAATTGAGTATATTTTAATTGGATGTAGAATGCGCGCTGCATTTAATATTGGGCCGGGGCGAATTTATGAATATCTTAAGTTATGAATAAAAAAAATAGTATCTCGGCAATAATTTCAGTTTCACTTACTTTAATCGGACTAAGTGCTTACTCAGTCACTCCCGTTGATGTTCAAAGTAAAGCCGACAGTGACATTTACAAATTGGAATTAAAAGATATCAATTTGAAACCTGTTTCAATGTCTAGTTATAAGGGAAAGGTTCTATTAATTGTAAATACAGCTAGCAAGTGTGGATTTACGCCTCAGTTTAAGGATCTTCAGGATTTACAGGCGTATTATGGTGAAAAGGGATTGCAGGTTTTGGCATTTCCTTCCAACGATTTTAAACAAGACCAGGGCAGCAATGATGATATTAAGCACTTTTCTGAAGAAAAGTATGGTGTTCAATTTCCCATCTTTGATAAAGGTCATGTTGCTGGTGATGAAACGCAGCCTTTATTCACCATTCTAAAAAAACAATCTGGATCAATTCCTGAAGAAGTTTTGTGGAATTTTGAAAAGTTTTTAGTGAACAAAAAAGGAAAAGTTGTAGCGCGCTATCGGTCCATGACAAAACC
>JAYSSX010000542.1:0-2390 GCA_043720315.1 Pseudobdellovibrionaceae bacterium
AAAGTTTTGCGAGTTTCCTCGGGTCTTTGCTCTTGCGTATAAGACGACATGTCTTGCGTTGCTGATGGTTTCGAATTGGAAAGATAGTAGCCAGTCAGGGCAGCACAAAACATCAATGTTGTAGAAGCTAAGAAATATTTAATTTTTATTAATTTTTTCATTGGGCACCATCGGCATTGATGTTACAAGATTTTCCAACATATTGCTCTAAATGTTTTAAGTCGCGATGAATATTGCCATAAAATCCACTCGCTTCTTTGGCGCGATTTTCAATTTTTTGTAGTTTTGCTGGCGACGGATCCACTAGATTCTTCGACAACATATTTTTTGTATACGAGTAAACAACACCTTTTAGTTCTGCGAGGAATTTTTTAACATCTCCAGCGGCAAGTAAGGTTCTTCCGCGATTACTCGATGCAAATATTTCGAAAGGACGCGTAATGCCGTTGGAACCAGTATTATGGCCCCAGTTGCTAAGTTCTCTCAATAGAATTTCTTTGTTTTCGGAAGATAAACTAGATAAAGATTTTTGACCGTAACTGTTCGCATTCATAACTTTTTCTAATTGTTTACGGATCATTTTTTTGTGTACAAAAGTATAAACTAAACCAGAAAGAGGCTGTTGTTTCGAAAGGGAAATTCGTTCACATGAATTAGCCACACTAGACGACATTTTGTTCAGTTTCATATCGGCAATTTTTTTACAACTTTGACGGTCGCTGCCACCAATATATTCCTGAACTTCATTCCAGCCGAATTTGTTAACCCAATCAATACCATCGGTAATAAACTGGCCGATTCCTGCCGCACCTGTAGGGCTGACTGCATTTATGTGAAATCCTGACTCATGGTTGAGTAACGTAAATAGGGCACCTTTTTGTTTCTCGATTGATTTTTCATCAGACTGACCATTTAAATATGGACTTAAACATTCGCTAGCCAATTCAAATGAATTTACAGTGAGATCAATGTATTTGCCTTCTTCAGAAACACAAGCTTTGATTCCCCATTTACTATTAGGTGGAAGTCTGCCACTGGGATTATCACATTGTTTAACTTTAGCTCCAAAATTAGACAAACTAGATTTTATACAACTGCGAAAAGGCGAAGATTGATTGTTTATTGATAAAATGTCGAAAAGGTATTTGTTCGAGTCTTTGTTGCGTTCGATTTCTTTTTCGATGTAATCCTTTCCGGGAGCACACGTATTGTTTACGACAGTTGGCTTCTGGGAAGTGCCTAATTTACAAGAGGCACAGCTTGTTTTGGTATTACCAGCAAGTTGATTAGAGTTTAGTTGGGCGACTCTGGCTTGAACCTGAACGGCTTCTCTAACGACTTGTTGAGGAGTCGGGGGCATAATATTTAGAGTTGAATTTAATGTAAAGGTCGGCACATCTGCGTGGTAAGACGCGGTTCCATCGCTTTTGAAAGTGATAAAACCTTCGCTCGCGTTTGAAGAAAAATCTAAAGTTGAAGTATTTGAAGTCGAATGCAGAAACATCACAGATACTACTGCCGCAGACATCAGAAAATGAAGAATGTGAGTTCTCGCCTTTTGCATAATACTCCAAATAAAAAGACCGTTCGGACGATAGAAGAGCAAGGGGTAAGCCACTCCTAAATTAAAATTAGTTTGTATTCTTAAGGGTTTAGGTTGCCCCATATTGAGAACTAAAAACTATTGTCGAGTCTTGTTGGCCAACTGTCGAAAGTATCGACATGGCATTTAGTCTAGACCTATGAGGACTTCGTTGCCGTAAGCACTATAAAATCTCACAATGGGATATGTCATTTATAGCACAAAAAGGGAAGTTTGTTTCCTGTATTAAATATTTGAATTTAATTGTGATCTTCTTTATTTCGCAATCTATTTTCGCACAAACAGTAACCATTGAAAAGCCTGCGATTGTTGCAATTCAAAATCGCCCTTACGTTCTGAACAGTGAATTGTCAGTATCTTTAGGGTATTTGCCTTTGGATCATTTCAATACCTACTTCTCTGCCGGGATGGCCTATACAAAATATTTTAACGATTACATTGGTTGGGAAGTATTGAATCTTCAATCACCAAAGAATTCACCTACAGGTTTAGAAAAATATTTGATAAATAATTTCGGCGCTTTACCAGAAGAATTTGATATATTGAAATACTACTTTTCAACCAACTTTATTTACACACCCTTGTATATGAAAAACCTGTTTATGAGCCGGTCCGTAATGTGGGGAGATATCTCACTGGTAGGTGGTTACGGAATCAGTAAATTTCAAGACAACGGAAACGTTAACACCCTAAATGCAGGTGCAATCATTCGCTTCCAGTACGAAAAGCAGCAATCATATAAACTGGACATCAGAAATCATTTTTACTTACTGGGAGCTTTAAGGCC
>JAYSSX010000543.1:0-5922 GCA_043720315.1 Pseudobdellovibrionaceae bacterium
TTCCACTCTTCAATAACACAGATTCCTTGCTGACCAGCTTCAGTTTCCTTCATTTCTACTTTTCCGCCCAATTTTTCGCAATGTTCAGAAGCTGGGTTACCTAATCCTACGCTTGAACCGCCGCCGGCAAAACTGATTGAACCTGCTAATAACGCCGTTAAAAAAATCATCGCTTTCATATATTCTCCGTTAATAATTTGTTTAGCCCGTTTCCAGGCTTATCTTCGTAAATGAATATACGGATCATTTCTTCAAAAAAACAGGCTACTATTGTTAATTTATCAATAATTTAATTTACAAATTGTTAATTTACGAGTAAAAATTACTCCGTGGATGTCTATAAATTCAAAAATTACAGAGAGTTAATTAGCGCGCTCTTAACTGAGAACCCCAAATCAACCCGGGCCCAATTGGCCGAAGCCGCTCAATGTAGTTCATCTTGGATAACCCGTGTGTTGACTAGTGAAGTGCAGTTAACCCCCGACCAGGCCTTAGGAATCGGAAATTACTACCATCTCAACACTTCGGAAATTGACTATTTTTTGTTGCTGGTTGATTGGGAAAGATCGGCTTCCGTGCAGATGAAAAAACGAATCGAACTGAAATTAGAGAAATTAAAAAAGGAAAGCCGAGACTTAAAAACTTCGCTGCAGGCCGAAGACCTTATCAGCGAAAAAAATTCGATCAAATACTATTCATCGTGGGCTTATATGGCGGCACATGTAGCTTGTATGATCAAAGCCCAAAGCAGTGACGAACTGGCCGAGTTACTTAGCCTTTCCACAGCATCGGCAGCCCGAACAATCAAAGAACTGTCACAAATGGGACTTTTAGTGGCTAGCAAAAATTTGTGGGCAGCGAGTACGCGAAGTGTCCATTTGCCTTCGGACCACCCCTCAGCAAAATTTGCCCATATAATCCTTAGAAATAAGACGTCTCAGTATTTGCAAGAGATCCCCAGTGAAGGACTTCACTACTCGGCCGTCCATTGCCTATCTGCCGAAGACTTCGAAAACATTCATAAAATTTTAAAGGCGAGTATTTTGTCGGCTAGGCTGAAAATCGAAAAATCACAGTCTGAAGTTCTGTCGGTTTTTTGCCTGGATTGGTACCGACTTTAAGGCCGGTAAAAACGTGTTTTCCAACAACTTTTGTGAAATTTAATTCTAAATTAACGGCTTCGTTTCATTTTGAGAATTAAAAAACTATATAGTTTATGCTGGCCTATTCAAGCGTCCATCTTTGACTCAGTATTTAACGATTTAAGCCGATAAGTTCTACAGTAGAGAGATAAAAAAATGAACGTATTGGTGTTTCACTCTAATCCTGAAGTTTTAAAAATGATCGCTTTCTGTTTGGAAAGCCAAATGGGAATCAATGCGCATCAAGCGTCGGCCTTCCATGATATCGTTGATCTTTTCTTGAATGACACCGGTATCGATTTAGTTGTGGCTGGTCAGAATCCTGAAAGCGAAAAACTATTCAAATATGTGCTTTCCACAAACAGCAATACTCCGTTTATCCTAGTTGGCGACAATTTAAAAGAGGCCGCTACTTTTCCCGAAATGAATATCATGGGAAAATTAAATCATACTGAAATTCCGCATAACCTTGTTTCTTTAATAAAAGGCAATTTCAAATCAATTACTCAATCACAAGAAGATGATGAATATTGTCGAATTCACACCGAACTCCTTTTACGGGTTGTGCCCTTGGCTTCAGATATTTACATTCGCCTGTCCAAGTCTAAGTTTGTAAAAATGTTTCAAAGCGGATCCAAGTTTACAAAAGAAGAATATGAAAAGTATATGGTTCGTCGCCAAATCAATTACTTCTATATTAAAAAAAGCGAATGCCAGGAATTTTTGACTAAATTAAATCATGATTTAAGCCAGCTCATTCAAGAATCTTCGACAGGCAACCAGGATCTACTGCAAAATGTAAATGATATACAAGAAGTAGTTGGCCAACTTTCAGGTAAATTAGGTTTTACTGAAGAAGTCCAAGACTTGGTTAAGAAAAATATGAAATTAGCGATGAAAGCCATCGGACAAAGTAAAAAACTGACAAAAATTATTTCTGATTCCCAACTACAAGGGAAAAATTATCTCTCTTCACACAGTGTAATGTTGGCTTCCGTTTCATGTTCGATTGCAGCTGAAATGAAGTGGACCTCTGATCGCACTTTCGAAAAATTAGTACTGGCTTCTTTATTACATGACATTCACTTTCAAAATCCAGATCTTGCCAAGTTAGGCAGGAAATCTGAAATCGAATCAGTTAAAGCATCCCTTTCTGAAGATGATTATAAATTAATTATGGGTCACCCGATTAAATGCGCTAATCTTCTTAAGATGATGAGCGAAGTTCCCGGAGATGTTGACATCATTGTATTACAACATCACGAATATCCTGATGGCAGTGGATTTCCAAAGGGCCTACAAGGGCATCAAATTTCACCGTTATCGGCCCTATTGATAATCTCACACGAAATTGTAGATACCATGATTATAAAACGTCTTGATTTCACTTTGACTGAATTCCTAAGTACTCATTCACATCTTTTTACCGGCGGTGCATTCAAAAAAATTGGAAAAGCCTTAGGGCAATCTGAGGCCGAAGCCGAAGAATCTGAACCGGCTATTAAAAAAGTCGCTTAGAACAATTCAAAAACATAAATTACATAAATAGATTTTAGATTTAAGCTAGATTTTGAGACGCCTTCGCATTTGGCTAAGGTATTGACCAATTAATCCGATAGATTCTATTAGAGTTAATTCTAGCCGCGAATAAAAATTCGTTTGGGAGTACCCATGAGTCAACAAGATAGACCTAACGATGAAGCCGTCTCTCGAACAATTAGTATAGACGGTAATTCTAGGATACATTACTACGAAGTTGGAAATCGGCAAAACCCTCCCCTACTTTGGTTGCACGGAGGAACGATTGAGATGGGAAAAACTTCGCTACGGGATGCTTCTTTTTTGGCCGATCACTACTTTGTTATAGTTCCCGATATTCGAGGATACGGCGAAAGCAGCGGTGCCAATTCTGTTGATGGTCATTCAATCCCAAACAAGGCAAAAGATATTGGTAGACTTATTTCGCGTATAAGTGATAACCCAGTGGCGATATGTGGAACATCACTTGGTTCGGCTGTTGCTTTGCGCTTGGCTATTGCTGAACCTCACAAAGTTTCTAGAATAGTTGCTATGTCGCCGATTCCTTTTGCTACACCGACTATTGATCGCGAGTGGTGGCTGAAAAATCGCTATCTTGTAGAACAAAATCAGATAGAAGAGTTTGTTTTAGAGAGCATTCGTTTTCGCACTAAAGTTGACATGCGAGACAAACTGGGCACCTCAAAAACGATTCAAAATTACATTCTTGGTTTCAAAATGAGAACTCAGCAGGATCTACTTTGTCGAATTGAAGAAGGTTATAGTCGGAAAGATTGGGTTAACGAATGTAGTGCCATTCAATGCGAGGTATTAATAATAAGTGGAGAAGAAGATAATTTTCCAACACCTTCCCAGTGTGCTACTTTAAAAGAGAAACTTAATAAGTCGAAATTGCAGATCATTACGCAAGCTGGACATTTTCCCATTCAGAGTCACAAAAAATTGGTGCAAGAAATGATTTTGGATTACCTGGCAAAAATTTAGTTTTAATTGTTTGGTTTCTGAATAATAAGTGCGGCAGCGCCTCCGCCTAACCCCAATGCAGCCACCAAAACAGTTTTTATTTGACGAGAGAGGCTTTTCGAAAAAGGTGAGGTGGCGTCAAAGTATGGATGGGCGGGCACAAAACCTTCTTTCATATGAAAACAGGCCATAACCGTATTCAATGCACCAGATCCTCCAACCAAGTGACCTAAGGCCCACTTATTTAGGGCAATAAATGGTACACTGTCACCAAATATGGCTCGATAACAGCGCTGTTCGGCATCGTCTCCAACTTCAGTTCCGGAACCGTGTCCCACGATTAAATCAATATCACTTCCAGCGATTCCCGCACGTTCTAACGCTACCATTACAGCAGTTCCTAAACTTTGTGCATGTTCCGAATGTCCAGGCTTCATCCCGCTTTCAATAGTAGCATAGTAAGATTTTATGATTCCTAATGAGGGACCGCTTGGATTTTTTTCTAGAAAGAGAGTTGCCGCACCTTCTCCAAAGACTGTTCCTCCTCGATTAGGATGAAAAGGCTTACACGGAAAATCTTTTTCTGTTAGCGTCGTTTGAATGCCCAAAGTTTTAATCTGCTTCAACGTATACGTAGTAAGGGGTGCTTCCATCCCTCCTACAATTGCAGTGTTTGAATGTCCTTCTTTGATTAAAGTGGCGCCAATTCCAATCGCTTGAATTCCAGAAATACAGGCGGAACCAATCGTCATAGAACTGCCCTTGCAACCCAAAGAATAGGAAATGGCCGCAGAAATTGAGCCAATGTGGGTCGACATTGATCGGAATTTTTCAATTTCGCCGGTCTGATCATATTTACGAATAGCGTTTTCATTGGATTCTAAAGAGCCACGGGATGTTCCTACAATGACCATTGAGGACTTTAAAACAGAAGGGCTAACGTGTGACGTTGCCTCTCTAGCCGAAGTAATTCCCATCAAGGCAATACGGTCAACAAGGAGTAAAAGTTTGTCGCTTCTTAACGCAGCTATAGATTCTGCAACTTGAGGCTGCAAACGAGAAATAAAAGATCCGTCTTCAATAATAAAATTATTCTTACCGTGGCAAAGAGTTTTCCAGTTTTCAGCGGCCGTTGCCCCACCCGAAGTAATTAATCCGGTTCCGGTAATATGTATATCGAGTGGCATTTTTGATCCTTTGCTATCAAAGTATAATAAACCCAACATAGAATTTTTTAAAGACTAGTTACTTTAGGGAAAGATAAAAAGGGCAAGATGAATTTACATAACCAAAGTCCAGGCTACAGTGATTATTGGCCTATTTAGGAGAAACAAAATCCTCCATCAACCCGGTTCGCAAAATAACTAATTTTGGCCGCCCCGTAGATACGAAGGTTTTTTGCGATTCATTTCCAATAGTCACTGCAATATACTGCTGTTCGTTAACTGAATAAGTAATAAGCCCGCCCGCCAAAGAACTTCCTAATTTTTTCTTTAGCAGAAGTCTGCCGGTAGCTGCTTCTAGGGCCACAAAGTTTCCATTTAAATCCCCCGCAAAAACTAAATCAGTTTTTGTAGTAGTAATTCCAGAAACAACTGGAGCTTCCGCTGCGTATTTCCATATGATTTTTCCTGTATCTGAATCAATAGCGGTAACCCAACCTTTGGCCTTATCAACAGGATCACTAAAATACTTTTTTTTGAAATAAGTTTTTTCGGGTATTGCTTCAAGTTTGGCAACGGCACACCAATCAACAGAACCTACAAATAATAAATCCAGTTTTGGATTATAGGCTGGTCCGTTCCACATTACCCCACCTTGTCCACCCGGACAGACGTTGATTCCGCTAAAAGTAGGCCGCTGATTTTCATTTTTTAGCGTCGTAACAGCGACTTTAAATTTTAGGCGATGATCATCGTTTCCAACAGAGTAAACTTGCCCATCCTTCGATCCAAGTGCAATTCTCGACTTTCCAGAAGAGGTCGTATATAAAACCGGTGCCGAGGTAACATCGTAATAAACCCCATTCCTGGAAGGGATTTGAAAATTCCACTTTAATTTTCCTGATTTAGCATCTAGAACAACTACAGAACTGGTATAGAAATTCTGACCCCTACTTTTTTGGGACATGTCATCAGGCGTAGGACTACCCGAGGGCACAAAAAGCTCGCCCGTTTCTGTGTCCAGGCTATAAGATGTCCAAGATGTACCACCGGCCTTAGTTCCATCGACTGAAAGTTTCCACGTCCTAGCAGCCAAATCGCTTTCATCGGGAATG
>JAYSSX010000544.1:0-2171 GCA_043720315.1 Pseudobdellovibrionaceae bacterium
AGGATCTTTTTTTCAAGTTCAATTAATTCTTCGGTGTAATATCTTTCGGCATTAGCTAAAGTTTGTTTGCGTTTATAATGATCGGGAATTTTATCTTTATGCGTATTTGTGACTTCAATATAGTAACCAAACACGTTGTTATAGCGTATCTTTAAAGAACTGATTCCTGTCGATTGCCTTTCCCTTTGCTCTAACTCTAACAAAAGGGTTTGGCTGTTAGTCGATAAATCAATCAGTTCATCCAGTACTGAATGATAACCTTTGTTGAATATTCCCCCTTGCCGAGTGGAAATAGGCAAATCGTCTTTGAAAGCAACTCCTACTTTCAGAGCCTCGACCTTTAATGTTTGATAATCATTCACTTCACTATTTCCGACAAATTCTAAAACATCCAAAGCTTTGACAATTCCCAGTACCAATGAAGCCAGCTCCCTAGGTATAACACTAGCGGACGTCACTTTGGTTAATCGACGTTCAAGATCAATTTGTTGAACTAAAATCTCGCGCAATTTTTTAAGCTTAATATAATCTTCTTTCCAAAATTTTACCTGTGTCAGACGGGACAAAATTTCTGACTTTTTTGTTAAAGGAAATTGAATCCAGTTTTTAAGAAGCCTTGCTCCGGAAAATGTTTTCGTTCTATTCACGGCTTTGAAAAAAGAACCTTCTTCCTCGTTCTGATAGTTTTTGAAAAGTTCTAAACTTTGAACTGTTACCGCGCTCATTTCTAAAAATTGACTAAATTGATGAACCTTAAATTTTTGAACTCTTTTAAGTTCGTTTTGATCCTGATGATAACAAAAAACATTGTTAACATAATAACTCAGTAACAAAGCGGCTGCCCCATCCACAGGTTGCCCGTTAAGCAAATCCATGGTTTGGTTTTCGAGTGCCTGCGTTTGTGTGTAGGCCGTCCAGGTGCGATTTTTTGCACGTTCTTTTTCGACTTCACAATAGGCCGCTGTCGCACTGTCGTAAACGACTTCCGCTGGCGAAATTAAAAATAGAAATTTAGTACAATCCTCGTCGCCATTAACGGAGATAACGAAACTTTCGCCAGTAGTGACTTCGATGAAGGCCATTTCATTTTTTTTCAAAGCACAAATATAATGGAAGTTGTTCTCTGAAATTTGATCGATATCATAAACCATTCCCGGAGTTAGAATTCGCGTGATGGCTCGCTTAACAATTCCTTTGGCTAAACTGGGATCTTCTACTTGATCACACAAAGCAACTTTAAATCCTAGCTTTAACAGTTTGTTAATTTGGCCAGCGACCGAATGATGGGGAACTCCGCACATAGGAGTTTCTTCTTCGGCTTTTTTATTTCTTTGAGTTAAAGCAATTCCCAAAAGCGGCGCTGCCACTTGAGCATCAGCATAAAACAGTTCGTAAAAATCTCCCATCCGAAAGAAAACGATTTTGTCGGAATGAAGAGATTTGATTTCCCAATACTGTTGCATCAATGGAGTTAATTTTTGCATTCTCAATTTTTACAGAAGAAAGCCCGCGAATTCCAAAAAAAAGGATCCCCTGACGCAAGCCACATTCATTTGGTCGAAAACTATGCTAAAGATTTAAGCAATTTCGTGTAGATTCCATCAAATCCGCCATTGCTCATTATTAAAATTAAATCACCTTTTTGAGTATGAGTTTTCAAGAATTCGACGATCTGATCGACTTGCTCAAACTCGACCGCTTTTTTATCGCGCTTATCTAAATCTTCAATTAACTCTGTGGTTGAAAAGCGGTCACTTTCGCCAATTTTAGATTGATCAAAAGGTTTCATCAGGATCACTTGATCGGCATTGAGAAAAGCTTCTACATAGTCGTTTTGAAAAACTTTACGACGACTGGTAGCCGAACGAGGCTCGAAAACGGCGAACACTCTTCTTTGCGGATATTTTTGTTTGATCCCCAATATAGTCTCTTTCACTGCGGTGGGATGGTGGGCGAAATCCTCGATGACAAGTTTACCATTAGGTTCACCTAATATCTCTTGCCGTCTCTTAACCCCTTGAAAGGTTAAAAGATGCTTTTTTATTTCAGCCAACGGAAACTGGAGTTGATGTAACATGGCGATGCAAGCAACCGTATTCATAACATTATAAATACCCGACATTGGAACTTTAAAATTACCCAACTCGACACCGATAAAACTTAGATCGAAA
>JAYSSX010000545.1:0-1505 GCA_043720315.1 Pseudobdellovibrionaceae bacterium
CAGAAGGCGTGGAGATTTTCATTGCTGTTTGATTCTGATTTTGGCCAAATTATTTCCTGCGATTTATTGGCGCATGCTTTGATTGAAACCGGAGAAATCGAAAAAGGTTTTGTTCAGTTAGAAAATGCCAGCAAAGTCGCAACACGATTTGGACAAGGTGCTTTGGTAACCAGTTTAGAAGTGGCCAAACTTTGCTACAAGGCAGCCCTGGGATTAAAAACCAAAAACATTCTTGATTTATTGCAAAAAAAATATATTCAAATCGGCACCACCAAAGACACCTATTCTAAAACAAACTTGGGATTAGAAATTGTCAGGCAGTTTATCCTTAAAGGCGAAGTTAATAAAGCTTTCCAAACATTAAAGGAAATTCAACCTGAAGTTTTTAAGTTTGGACATCGAAGGCAAAAATCAACTTGGTATTTTAGATTAGCTTACATGGAACACATCAAAGGCGAAGATGCGGCAGCCATTGGCTTTTTAAAATCAGCCTACAAAGAAATAGATGAGACATCGGATCTGTCTCATAAACTTCAGATTTTAGGTTTACAGCTGCAAATCCAAACGCCTTACCTAGAGCCTGATGAAAAAACGATTCGGCAAAATGAAATTTCAGAACTTTCTTACCGAGTCGGATCAGCATTGGCTTTAAAGTATCTACAAAGAAGTTTAAATAAGATCGAATTAACCGAAGACTCACTGGGCACTTTGATCGACCAAACCAAAATACAAAATCAATCGACCCTGGAAACCACTTTAAAGATAACCGAGTTAGGATACTACCAATTATTACGGCAGTATTTAGTGCAACCTAAAAAAAGGCATTTGTTTATGGAGGTATTGCCAGGTGCCCTATTGGTCTTTTCCAATGGCGAGGTAGAACTGTTTCATAAATCAATTACTCCACTATTACAAAGGACTTTGTTGTTATTAAAAAAAGGACCCCAAAGTAAAAAAGAGTTTATTGAGGGGCTTTGGGGTTATCAATACGATCCCTTAAGGCACGATCAGTTAGTGCATGCGACTTTAACCAGGCTTAGAAAAAGTCTGGGGAAGTATTCAGAATGGATTCGGAATGAAAATGATTTGATTACCTTGGAAAGTGATATTGGTGTAGGCGTCTTTGAACACAGTCAGATTGTTCCCGCCCATGCGCCGATATTAGAAAATAAAAATGAAACTTCACTCCGTTTGAATTACCGACAAATAAAAATACTTTCTGAATTAAGAAAATCAGAAACGCTTTCGATTCGGGATTGTATGATTTTTTTTAAAGCGACAAAAATAACAGTTAATAGAGATCTTAAGTTATTATTGAGGCAGAATTTAATTACTCAGTCTGGACAAGGCAAAAGCACCCGCTACCATTTGCGGTGAGGGTGCAGAGTCGGTCAATTACTGGGCGCAGTTAGCGATGGGCTTCAAAGAAGACGGTTTTATTTCAGTTTGTAATTCACCAATGGGATCACAACTAAAAACCTTAGACATAGAAAAAATTTCCGAAG
>JAYSSX010000546.1:0-3202 GCA_043720315.1 Pseudobdellovibrionaceae bacterium
TTTGGGATTCAGGCAATAACTCATATGAAAGTTATGCGCGCCCTTTGACTGCGAAGAAGTTAGCTCAGTTTTTTATGAATGATTTTATTGCGTTTAAAGTACCAGAGGCAGGTAAGGCAGTTAAAATTTCTGATTATGATATTGATATCAATCTACTGGCGGAAAATTTGTACGCTGATAAATATAAACTTATGTCGGCATTTACAACTGACCATCGCATGATCAGCGTGCGTAAATTGGATTCAGCCAAAGCTAGTTTTAATGCTAAAAGTGCCGCTGAATTAGAAACCGCAGCTATGAAAAAAATCATCGCCGATTTAGGTGGAGTAGAAGGACTATTTCCTAAAATTGAGGAAAATTTGGCGAATGATATTGTTAGCGAATTTAATTTGTTAACTAAGAATCCAACTATATTAGATGGTTTTGAAGGGGCAAAGGAATATTCTTTTTCGCAAGCTGACGTTGCTCAAATGAAAAGCATGATGGCGACAATGGCGCCTATGCTTCAGGAGGCTTTTGTTGTTCAAGATTTGAAAGTGTTGAACATGACTAGCCCTAGTGACACTGAAGCGACAGAAAAAAGAATTTTAAAAGCGGATGGTAATTCGACCCAATTGATTAATCTATTGATGGATCGCTCTAATGACATCATGTTCGCAAAATCCAATTCGTCTATTCAGGGCGATGCTATTACTATTGATGGTCAATCGGTTGGATATAAATTGCCGCAATATTTATATCCAAGAGAGGCGAGGTTATTGGCAGCCGATCTTTTTAATTATGCTCATTCGGAAGATGCCGTGTGGGGATATTCCGAGCGAGCTAAATTACTAAGTTCTGCAGAGGCCGAAATGAAACTTCTCCCAGTTGAAATCGAAAAATTATCAAAGGAAAAAGCTAGTCCGGTTTTAGTTCGTTGGATCTATGATAACTTGAAAGTAAAAGCTGCTATCGAGGCGGGTAATTAGAACGTTAATGACTACCATTTATGTTCGAAGTCGCCGGGGCTGCGACTTCGGCACCGACCGCTTTGTTTTTGGACTTTCCGGTAGCACAATCAACATCGGCCAAGTATTCGTAAAATCGTCCCGGTTTAATGTCGTCGACATTGGGTTTTCTTTTCTGGATTGGAAATCCATACTGTTCTTTGAACAAGCAATTAGCTAAAACCCGCCGATCTTCAGGCTTCAGATCTCCGTTGTAATCGCTGGCTGGCATAGATCCGTCATAAATGCGTGCCGAATGAACCCTGGAGTTGCTTAATTGGCGCTTGCCTAAGCCAAAAGGAAAAGTCAACGCGCCAACACTTTTGTCATGGTGACATTCCCCACAATACATAAATTCCCTTATACGATTTTTTCTGGTTTCATAGAGATCAGCTTCTTTTACAATTTTATTTAAATCCGTATGATATTGAACGTCATCCTCGTCTTTGCTTTTCAAAATGTCGTTGAAACAACTTTCTATAAACGCGTTGGTTCGTCTCTCTTCAAGACCAACACCGTCACCAACACGGGGCCCATATTTATTAATATCCAATGGTTTCCCATCTTCGCCCATGGGACGGAATCTCCCTTTGTCTAAGGAATGTAACCCTTCAATGTTCAGACGACGAACCGTATCATCCTTTAACCCATCCCAGACCATTCGATTGGCGTAAGGGAAAGCATTATATCCCTGAATATGGCAGGCGGTGCAATCTTTGGCGTTGTCTTTTCTGGAAATAGAAACAGAATTTCCATTCACCGTGCGTTTAAAGTCTTGAAAATAAGAAAGCCCATCCTTGGAGTGGGCTATGACTGCAATGTTGTCAGGTACGTTAGTTTCATTAGGTCCCGGAACGGCAAAATTCACCCATCGGGTTGTTCCATTTTCATCAGTATATTTAACCACGAGACGGTCTTGGCCAATTCCTCCTGGAGACGCCACCGTGCCCTGAAATGCATCTGCAATCAAGGGAGGCACTCCAGGTCGTTTCGCAATGTTTTCCTTTAAGTAAGACATTGCCTCGCCGACTTTTTTTTGATTGATCAATTTTATCAGCTTGGCGTCCTGAAGAAACTTGGGGACGTCCACGAATTTGCGTTCCTTATCCTGCGCAAGGGGTTTTGTAAATTCGGACAACAATTCAGTCGTTTTTTTCATGCATTGTTGCGGAAAGGTTTTTGCCGAAGAAACGGAAGAATTGGTCATTCCACAATCTTCCAAATCAAGACGTAAACTAAGTGCATCGTACGATGAATTGGAAGGCCTCAATAGTTTGGCAATAATATTGTCACGCTCTTTTTCCCAATCGGAAGCTGTTTTAGGGCAGGTATTTGAAGGATTCGCATAGGTCGTGCTAGTTGCAAAAACTCCAAAAACTGCCAAGTAAAGCAGGGATAAAAAAAGTGTTCTTTTGCAAGGTACGAACATACTTTTCTATCGGTTTTTTTTGAATTTGGTTAAGTCATAATTACCTGCCAATTCGATGATAAGCCGGAACTATACATTCCTAGACTTTTTTGATAATTTAAAATTGATTGGAGCTCGAATGAAAATATCTAATGAGGAAAGCGTCGGCGAAAAATTTCAAAATGACCTTCTCATCATGGCTAGGGACAAGACTTTAGAAGTGATCGCTTCCGCTGCCCCGCAATTCCAAATTGGAATGACTGAAGCCGAAGGACGCGCCCTTATTCAAAAGATCCAGATGGAAAACGGGGCACCAAAATCTTGGCATCCCCCACAAATTCGTTTTGGCGAAAATACTCTTTTGCCATTTGGTATTGTCGGAAAAGGAAATCCCATTTTGCAGGAAAACGACATTTTTTTCATAGATATCGGACCTATTTTTGAGGGACACGAAGGCGATGTCGGAAGGCCATTTTACATTGGTAATGACCAAGAAATGGGGCGATGCTGTGAAGATGCAAAGTTAATCTGGAATGAAGTAAGAAACCATTGGCAGCAACAGCAAGTGATTGGAATGGAGCTTTATAAATTTGCAAAAAAATCGGCCGAATCACGAGGTTGGATTTTAACGTTTGAAGAAGCCAATGGCCATAGGATTGCTGATTTCCCCCATGCTGCTAAAATGCGTGGGACGATTCAGGGTTTAGAGATTTCGCCGGCTGCAAACCGTTGGATTTTGGAGATTCAAATAAGACATCCTTCAAGGTCCTTTGGGGCGTTTTACGAGGATCTATTAAATTAGACTTTT
>JAYSSX010000547.1:0-1506 GCA_043720315.1 Pseudobdellovibrionaceae bacterium
GGAAGAGTTAGAAAAAGTAAATAAAATCATGAGTACTTCGGATATTTGTGATCCTAAGGTCAGTTTAGATCAGCCACAAGAAACGATGTGTACGATGATGTACACTTATCCTTATGTGACTTTAATTAGCCCATATATTGAAATCAAATTGGGCGAAAGAACTTCGGGTTGCGATGAGCCGGTTGATCTTTGCGCTGAAGGTTCAAAATCTTTAAGAGATTTCGTGAGTTCGGTAGTAAGTTCGTTAGAGCTACATAAATGTCAATAATCTAATTCAGAACGGTTTTGTAAAATACAAAACAAAAATAGTAAATCAATAAGAACAAACCAACGAATTGAGTTATTCTTGTCCGAACACATTTTTTATTTCTTATGAAATAGGCCAGGATCAAAGACAAAAGAAAAATAATTGGAAGGTAAGGTAACAGCGGTTGAAGGAAGACCAATATAATAATAGGGCCAACGTGGCCAGCAGCTGAAGTAGCCGAACCAAAATCAGTATTTAAGAATAAAAAAATTAAATGACAAAAAAATATTACCAAAACAATAGCATCAAAAATAAAATTATTTATTTTATCAAAAAGATTTTTCAAAAAACCTCTATTTCTAGTTGCAACTAATTCAACATGCCTTTTATTTTATCAAAAGCCTTGGTCACTTGTGTTCGGTCCGGAGCTGCGCCTTGCGCGAAATCCGGTCGACCGCCACCTTTACCACCCATAACTAATGCCGCTTCTTTTAATAAAGAACCGGCTGAAATTTCGGGGTTTAGGTTTTTGCTAACAGAAATGATAATGGGATGGCTATCCGATCCTTTTCCAACCACAACAACAACGCCACTTTGAATTTTATTTTTAATTTGATCTGTGACCTGAGCTAATACGTCCCTATCTTCAATTCCCAAATCCGCAAAGACCACCTTGATAGTCCCTTTTTTTGTCGATACTGAAAATGCCGATTGCGCCAACTGATCTACGTTGATTTGATCGCCTTGGCTTTTCTTGATTTCGCGTTCTAGATTTTTGATTTCCGTTTTTTGTTTCTCAATAAAATCATAAGTTGTGTTTGAAGACTCTAGGAAGCTATTCCACGACTCTTGCATTCCAGCCGTTGCACGGGCTTTCAAGTTTTCTTGAGTATGTTTCAAAAGATAATTGAGGGCTACTTCTCCGGTGATGGCTTCGATTCGTCGGACGCCACTACTAACTCCCACTTCACTAACAATCTTAAACAATTGAATTTCTGCTGTATTCGAAACATGAGTTCCCCCACATAATTCAGTAGAGAATTCTCCCATCTTTAAAACACGCACTACGTCTCCATATTTTTCACCAAATAACGCCATCGCGCCGGCCTGAATCGCTTCTTTGTAGGGCATCTGCTTCGCACTGACTGGCAAGGCCAAAGAAATTTGGTCATTAACCAGTTTTTCAACTTTTTGGATTTCATCACTGCTTAATGCTTTATTGTGAGTGAAGTCAAAACGGGTTTTTTCGGCATCTACCA
>JAYSSX010000548.1:0-7607 GCA_043720315.1 Pseudobdellovibrionaceae bacterium
TGGTAAAGGTCGGTGCGACCAGAATGTAAAATTTCAAATTTTTATGAGCCAGCGATAACTTCTCCGCCACTTGCAATTGAATTTTCATATGCTGGCGAAGTTCAATACGTCGGCTACCGGGCATTAAACCAATCACCATATCGGTGTCCTGAAACCCATACTTTTTGCGGCACATGCTGCGATATTTAGGATCGTAGTACTTCGGATTAATTTCGTCTAACAAAGGATGACCCACGAATTCATGGGTTACTCCTTTTGAGGCATAAAAAGGAATTTCAAATGGAAATAGTAGAAAAATATTATCACAATATTTTTTTATGGTGTGCACTCGGCCTTTTCGCCAGGCCCATACTTGTGGAGAAATATAATAAACTACCTTTAAACCAATCTTGTGTAGTTTTCTGGCCAAATACAAATTGAATTCAGGGTAATCCATCACGATTACAACTTTAGGTCGCCTTTTTGTGGCTTCTTCGACCAAATGATTAAAGACGGATTTAAGTTTATCCCAATGTTCAACGATTTCAGCGGCACCTACAACGGCCATCTCTTCGGACTTACCTAATCGTTCAAAACCTAACTCTTCCATGGTGTGGCTGCCAACACCAAAGGCATGCACCTGAACGGCCTGGGCTTTCCAATATTCTAAAAGTCTTTGGGCAAAGTGACTGCTAGAAGCTTCTGCAGCAACTATCATCACTTCGTTTTTCATAGATTATTACGACCTGAAGAACTTAAAATCTTTTCAACCCACTGAATAGTTTTCAAGCCATCGACACCGGAAACCATAACTGGTTTTCTTTCTAGGATAGACTGGATAAAATTTTCAGTTTCAGAGAGAAGGTTATCTCCCCTTCCGGCATTAATGACTTCGGGATTCAAAGTTTGATCTGGCTTTAATTTGGCAGGTATGATTTCTAAATCCCCAGTTTGTAGATTGGCTGTGTAGATAAAATCCTGATCTATCAGTTTGACCGTTCTAACCATTTGGGAAACTAACCTTGAAATCCCCAGTAGCATCTGAACTGGCTGCTTTGAAGAATTAGTTCCTTGAAATGTGGCCTCAACCCAATCAGGAGATTCAGAACAAAATCGATCTGTCATAGAACTCAGTAACTTTTTTTCGCCGGGAACTAAGGCTTCCATCAAATCTAAATCATGAACCATTAAATCATGCAACACACTAACCTCTGCTCCACGCACTTTAAACGGAGCATGTCTTTGTAAAGAAATAAATTTTGGTGCTTTCATCCGTCGCTTTAATTCTTGAAAAACCGGACTAAATCTTTCACTGTGACCGACGGCCAAAATAACTTGGTTCTTTTCAGCCAAGTCACAAAGCTCTTTGGCTTCACTAACAGTTAATGAAATAGGTTTTTCAACATTGACGTGAATGCCTTTAGATAAAAATATTTTTGCTAATTCAAAATGTTTTGGAGTAATCGTTGCAATAGTAACACAATCTACTTTTCCAAATAATTCTTCGGCATTAAGAAAATAAGGAACTGAGTTAGTTTCCGCAATTTTTTTAGCTTGTTCTGGAAAGCTATCACATACAGCAACCAATTCGACCGGCAAGGTTTCAGAAAGTTTTTTATATTTTTGAGCATGAAACTGACCTAGATAACCTACGCCAATTACGGCTGCTCTTAACTTTGTACCCATTTTCACTCCTCGAAAACAGTGTCTCCCGCACGATGGCGACGGCTACGTGCAATTCCTCTTTTAGAGGTTTTAATAAAATGAATCAAATATTCCAAATGTGAACTCATTTTACATTCGGCTTGAATACGAGCAATTCCTTCGTCAACAGTATCTGATCCCAAAAGAATAATCCGAATCGCTTTATGAATATTGCTGACTTCGTCTTTGCTAAAACCTTTTCGCAATAACCCAACCTTGTTGGTTGCTCTACAAAAGGCATAGACTCCTTCCGAAGTCGAAGCCCGCGAGAAAGGCAAAATATCCTTATTGACGACACTCCCACCAGCCACAAATGCGTATTTACCTACTTTAGTAAACTGGTTAAACGCGCAAACGCCACCGATGGTCACATTATCATCAACTTCAACGTGCCCACCAATATGCGAGTCCTGAGCGACAATAATATTATTCCCGATTTTGCAGTCATGCCCTACGTGCGTGTAAGACATAAAGTAATTATTATTTCCGATTTCAGTTTTTTTATCGCCCTTACTTGTCGCTAAATTCATTGTTGTGAATTCACGAAAAATATTCCCGTTACCTATGATCAATTCTGTCTTTTCTGATTTATAGGAAACGTCCTGTGGCGGACCACCAATAACGGCTCCAGGTGAAAAGTGATTCGAGTCTCCGATAACGACCTTGCCGAACTTTGACCCCAAAGTGACATGGCCTTCGACGATAGTCCCTCGTCCGATTTTCACATCGCCTTTGATCACGCAATAAGGACCGATCTCCGCCTGATCATCGATCTGAACATCACCTTCAATAATGGTCGTGGGGTGAATTGGCATCTTTTTGCTCCCGAAAAATTATTTATTATCTTTTTCGTAAGCTTTAACAACGTCGTCTGTTAAGTCAGCGTCTTTTTGAGCGTACAAAACATTTTGACCCTGTTTTTCAATAACTAATGTGTATTGTTTTTCAGTAGCTACTTTTTCAATCAAAGTTTTCATTTTATTTAATATGGGCTCTACCAATTCTTTTTCCTTTTTCTGGATTTCCAATTGGCTTTCAGCAACTTGCTTTTGGAACTTCATCATCTCTTCCTGCAATTCAGCTGATTTTTTTCCCATCACTTCTTCAGATAGAACAGCACGTTTCTTTTCTAAATCTTGTCCCATTTTTTCAATGTCGGCTTTTTTCTTATCTAAGTCTTTTTTTCTTTTGTTGTATTCAGCATCTAAGCTTTCTTTAGCTTTTTTACCCGCCGCTGTTGATTGAATTGCCTTTTGTACATCAACATAACCAACTTTTGATTCCGCATGAACCGCAAGTGACAAAAAACTCACCAATAAAATTAATAAAACACTTTTCATAAATCCTCCTCAATAAAGATTTTAAACAATAACATTACAGCACAAATTAAAACGGAGCACCAATAGAAAATTCAAAAACCATTGGATCTGGAGAGGCATCAGTCTTTCGCATTGGGAAACCCCATTCGAAACGTAGAGGACCGATGGGAGAAAACCAGCGGAAACCTAAACCAATATCACTGTAGAATTCTTGGCTGGTGATTTCATCTTCAGCTTCACCAATATCAAAGAAGGTAACCCCTTTGATTCCAGCTTCTGCGATTAACGGGAACTCCAGCTCAGTTTGATAGAGAACTTGTTTTTTGCCCCCAAAGGGACGAGTCGCATAGATTCTTCGTTTTGAAGCATCAGGAATATCAGCGATCACGTCGGCATTAGTGTAGATCTTATTAGAAAATTTCTGTTTACCAATTTTGTAAAATCGGTATCCACGTAACGAATAAGGCCCGCCCAACAAGTAAAGTTCATTGAATGGCGGATCCTTTTCATCCTCATGCGATACGATAAAGGAGTACGAAGCATTATTTCGCCAAACCACTTCCCAAAAAATTTTCTTAAAATAACGGAAGGTGGCATTGCCTTTAGAGTATTTTAAATCCCCGCCCAATCCCGCATACTCCAAAGAAGTCGATGCAAAAATACCTTTTGATGGCGAGAATCGATCATTACGTTTATCGTATTCTAAAATAGCAGTCATAGAACTGGTTACACCTGAAGCTGTATCCAATGGGAACAATGTATAATCAGTCACTAAGCCGTTGGTGTCATAGATGGGGTCCAAACTTGTACGGTCTAATTTATATCGAAGAGAACCACTTAAGTAGTCGCCCAAAGGATGGCCAAATCGAACGGCGCCGCCGACTTTTTTCTCGTCATAATCATATCGCCCCGATGAACTTTGATAAAGATCAAATCCGACACTCCACAATGTGTCGTAAAAATAAGGCTCGGTAAAATTGAAGTTATAAAAAGATCCATCCCGACTAATATTTAAACCGGCCCCAAGTTTTTGTCCTTTACCTAAAAAGTTGGACTGATTGATCTGTCCTTGTAAAGTAAACCCGGTCGCACTTCCGTAACCGGCGCCTAACTGAATACTTCCTGTATTTCTTTCTTTAACGACGATATCAATATTCAGAACATCAGGCTTTTCAGGCGGCGTCGAAGTTTTGAAATTCACTTCATCAAAGAATCCTAACCGTTGAATATTTTCCATCGACTCACGTTTACGAGTTTCATGGTAAAGTTCACCCTCCTTGATTTTTAATTCACGGCGAAGAACTTTATCTCGAGTTTTAGAATTGCCGATAACGTTAATTTGGCCAAAGTAAACTTTGCTGCCCTTATCGAATTCAAAAGTGACATCAACCTTGCGATCTTTTTCATTAATACGAGTTCTCGGGATGATATTGGCAAATGCGTACCCTAAATCGCCATATTTCGCCTGCAACTCACTTAAGTCTTTTTGCAAAATTTCATAGGAAAAAACATCAGACTTATTAATCTGAATTAATTCAGACAATTCTTCTCTTGGAAATAAGATGTCGCCAGAGAAATCGATTTCACCGACATTAAATTGCTCACCTTCTTCAATACGAATAGTGATGTAAATAGATTTTTTATCGGGAGTTACATAAATTTGTGGACGATCAATTTTTACCTGAACGTAACCTTCATTGAAATAAAGAATACGTAAAACCTGAACGTCGCGATCAAAAGCATCTTGTTTATAAGCACCAGATCCGCTCATAAAACTAAAGTAACCTGTTTCCGAAGTCATCAACCGGGCTTTAAGGACGCCATCTTTCATCTTGGTGTTACCCAAAAAGGTCATTTTTTTAACTTTAACTTTATCATTTTCGGTAATTTTAATCTTTAAATGGACAGTCTCGTCTTTTTTAATATCTTCAAAAATAGGCTCGATTTTAGCTAAGAAATATCCTTTGTCTTCATACATTTTTTGGATTTTTTCAACCCCTTCACGAACTTTCGCCATATTCAAAATCTCAAAGGGTTTGATTGGAAAATTTTCGTTTAACTCATCCGTTTTCAGTTCATCATTACCTTCAAAAGTAATTTCGTTGATGGATGGCTTTTCAATAACTACTACGCGCAGTTCAACTTCATCACCCTGGACTTCTTTATAAATGGCAACATCATAATAAAATCCAGTTTTGTAAATCGTCTGCATATCTTCTTTAACAATGTCTTCAGAAAAATAATCGCCGACTTTAGATTTTAAACGTGCGCCCACCGCATCCCGTTCAATTTTACGAAAACCTTGAATATCAATTTTTTTAATTTTTTTAGTGTTTGGCGCAATGGTTGTTGTCGGCACTTCCACGAGCGTTTTATTTTTATTCTTACTGGTACGAGCACGATTTGATAATTTAGTTTTTTCAACTACTTGAGCCGATACATCAAAGCTAGATAATAGAAAACCCATAAACAAAAAAGCTAATAAAAACAGACGTGAAATGTTTAAAAAATTCAATGGCCAGCTCTTTCATTAAGGAAACATTTCAACTGTTTCCATGTCTCGACCTAAGTCGATAGTCCATAACTTACAAAGACTACCAAGGTGAAAAATTGAAGTCAAAATTAATTAAGACAAGCCCCGTCAACTATCCGAATTGTCTTACTAAATTTGCGCGCAAATTGGGCATCATGGGTAACCATAATCAGCGTCAAACCGAATAGCTCTTTTAGCTGAAAAAACATATTTTGAATAAATTCAGAGTTTTGAGAGTCCAAATTTCCTGTGGGCTCATCAGCAAAGAGAATTTTAGGGCCATTCACTAAAGCCCGAGCAATAGCTACGCGCTGCAACTCACCACCGGAAAGCTGATTCGGGTAGTGGCTGATTCGATGATAAAGACCCACTCTTTCCAAGTATTGCTTGGCCTTTTCTTCGGCTTCGCGATGAGTCAATCCTTTCAAACGAGCCGGTATTAAAACATTCTCCAACGCCGTAAATTCGTTCAGAAGATGATGAAATTGAAATACAAATCCCATTTCGTGATTCCGAAAAGCCGCTAAGGACTCGTCATTCATAGCGCTGACTTTTTTTCCAGCTATAACGACATCACCCTTTGTCGGCGTATCCAAAGTTCCCAATATGTGAAGCAAAGTACTTTTGCCAGCTCCCGAAGGGCCAACAATACAAACGCTTTCCTGAGCAGAAATTTTTAAGTCTATGTTTTTCAGGATCTCTAGATCTTGCGAATAAGATTTACTCACTTGAGACAATTCAATAAGGGGCGTTTCAGAATTAATCATGTCGAATCCCTTCAATAATATTCAATTTAGAACCGATGTAGGCCGGCGCCAATGTGGCCACAAAACAAATAAAAACTGTGGCTACCGAAATCGCTAAAATATCAACAAAACGAATATAAATATCAATATGGTCAATGCGGTAAATACTTCCTTGAATTAATCCAAACTGATTCTGCAAAACCGAAAAAGCCACGCAAAAAATCAATCCCAAAACTAAGCCCATGGATAACCCAATCAGACCCATTATAACCCCTTGAAAATTAAAAATTTGAATGATTTGTTTAGAACTCACTCCCATTGATTTCAAAATGCCAATATCTGAATATTTTTTAACGACATGAATGTACAAAGAACTGGCTACGTTAAAAGAGGCGGCAATAATAATAATCAAAATAATAAAAAAGATTACAACTCTTTCAATCTTCACTGCCTCAAACAAATTCTCATTTACTTCTTTCCAGTCATTCACTCTATAGCTTGAGCCTAAATTTTTCATCAGCTCAAACGAAACATCACGTGCCTTTTCGACATCGTCTAACTTTAGCAAAATACCAGTATATCGATCTTTGATCTCGGCCAACTCTTGCAAGTTCTGAATGCCGACGACAATGAGTCTTTCGTTATACTCGTGCTTGCCTAAGTCTAAAACTCCGCCGACTTTAAATGATCCAATTTTTCGTTTAAACTTTTGTGGATCCAAATCAGACATCATGGGAAGAACTACCTTAATAGTGTCTCCTACTTTCACTTTAAAATTATCGGCGATTCCTTTTCCTATATAGGCTAATTGCGGATCCGAGCCTAGTTCGCCCGAAATCATTCGACCTTTAAAATTCAATACTTCGTCAATTTTACTTAAGTCCACACCTTGCAACATGATTCCACTGATTTTTCCATCATGCGCTAACACGGCTTCAGAAAAAACAAAGGCACTTGCCGCTTCGACAGACTTATCGACTTGTTTGATTTTTTTAATCAGCTGCTCAGCCGATTCCGGATCAGAATTTAATTTGATGACTCTAATGTGCCCTGTCACCTCGGCAACGCTTTTTTGCAAAGTTCGCTCAAAACCACTAATAACAGCCATAGATACCACTAGGCAGGCGACTCCCAAGGCCAGACCTAAAAAACTCAACTGAGTCGCAAAGTTCATTTTTAGCGGGTTTTTCAACTGCATGAATTTAAAAGAAATCCAAATAAGCAGCGAGTTGTTTAGATTCATTTTTGCGCTTCACTAACCATAGTGGATTTCAGATAGGACATTATGAATCCTTGAAGATCCCCGTCCATAACATCACCAACCTG
>JAYSSX010000549.1:0-25571 GCA_043720315.1 Pseudobdellovibrionaceae bacterium
AAGCGATAATGCTTTATTAGAATTTCTAAAGTTTCGATCAAACTTTTTTCTTCCATGAAGAACCTGCCACTGACTTCCTGTCAGAACTTTGCAAACAAACTTTCTAACTAATTACGACCAAGCTAATTCTTCGTCGACCATTTTGTCGGCGATATCTTTTGCTTCGACTTTGTATTTACCGTCATCAATCATTTTTTGTAAACGTGCTACTTTTGCTTCGTCGACATCGGGTGCTGCTGTCGCTAATTCTTTCGCTTTTTTAATATCTCTTGCACGATCAGAAACGTTTACTTTAGCAGACTCATTGCTTTTAGTCGTTTTACCTAATTCAGCTAGCGCAGCTTCCGGCGCTGCCGTCTTGGCAGAGGCGCCGGCTTTTTGTGACTTCGAACTTTCTTTAGCGTCGTTGATATTCAAATTTTGTCCGACTTTATTGTGAGTAATTTTCATCCTGATCTCCTATCATCCGGCCACTGGTTTTAAAAGCAAAAAGCCTTTACCATTACTAAAGTGTATCATATTGAGACGTAACGAACCAAATTATTTAAGGCATTATTCAAGCTCGGACTCCGCTGCATCGCCCATAGTCTTAGGCGCAAGGGCCAGTTCAGAGCTCTCTGCAGAACCTTGCAGTTTTTGCACCGAACTTTCTTCGAATTTTTTGCTTATATTCCAAATGAGTGATGGCTGATCCGGATTTAACCAGCCCAAAGTCTCTCCGGCCGCAATTTGTTGCCCGGGCAGAAAATTTTTGGCGATTCCCTTTAAGACCATTTGACTGGATAAGCCGTTAGAATGGCCTAATTCCACCAAAGACTCGTCCTGATTTAAATTGCGATTTTGCAATAAAACACCATCCCAAGGATTTCTGACCACATTGGAAAGCGCATTGTCTTCACCCAAAGCCATCCGATTTAAATCATTATTAATATTCTGTGGATTTTTGAAATACTGAATACTTACTTTTTGCGGAGTTTGCTGAACTGTTTTTGCATCCATCATTGAGTTTTTATTTAAAGGCAACGGTCCATGAGTTTTAAATTGGGGAGGACGAATTCCCATTTGCTGTCCGTACTTCTCTACCAACTGATTATAAATCATGTCACCTAAGCCGATGCCACCCTTGTCGCCCCATTTTTCAACGTACTGATCATCTAACTGCTCTTTAAAAATCTTTTCACCTTGGCTAGATTTAATAAGTTCACTTTCAGAAACCGTTCCACGCATGGCTTTGACCATCTCGCCAAGAAAGTGTTTTTCGTAAAGTTTAGCAACGTCGCGCAACTTCTTTTCTTGTTGCTCGACGGTCGGCGGTGTCGCCTGAAATTTTTTGATAGGACTACCAATAGCTGTCATAGAAAAAAAGAATTGGGGAGTCGAGCCAGAGTCCGTAGCACATCCTGTGCACTTGTACTCTATTGTACGTCTAAGAGCTGCGGCCTATGTTCACCAGTCCTTGGTGCTTGCTGACCTGCTTCTGTTCCCTGCGAGAAAACTGAAGATCCTTATTACCGTCCTTGGTTCTCGATCTCTAACTCACCCTCCCCGGGCTACTAATCCATCCATGGAGCAGTAGCTAATAATATTTTAAATCACAATCTTACAAAACCCTAATTTATTTTACAAAACTTCCAGTTCCCCGTGCAAAGCTCCAGCTGCTTTAATCGACTGAAGTAGAGTTATCAGGTCTTTTGGAGAGATTCCTAACTTATTCAACGCCTGGACAAGTTCGCCGACATTGATATTATTGGATTTCTCATCACCTAAAAATATGACCCGCTCTTCAGAGTTTGCTCCGGTAGCCTCTTTGCCGTCTTTTTTTCCACCAACTTTTACACTTAGATTTCCCTGTGCAATTGCGATCTTGGAAATTTTAACTTTATCACCGATCACAACAGTTCCAGTTCTTTCATTCACAATTACTCGCGCTTTTGAATCTGGATTAATTTCAATAGCTTCAATAGTTGCTAATAATTCGACTCCGCGATTTTCATAATTTGCCGGAGTAATGATATCTACAGTTCCGCCATCTTTAGCACTAGCGTATTGGCCACCCAGCTCTTTATTTATTGTTAAAACCGTGCGAGCCGCTGTAATAAAATCGGGATTGTGCAAAATCAAACGAAACATTCTTCGCGAAGCAAAGTCACTAGAAAGATCTTTTTCAATCGTAGCACCATTGGGAATTCGACCCACGGTAGTAGAAGAACCTTTTCCATCACCACCCAACAAAATGGAACCTTGTGCCACTGCATAAATCTGTTCATCAGCTGCACGTAAAGGTGATTGCAACAGAATTCCACCTTCTAAACTAGAAGCATCTCCTATAGAACTCACAGTAATATCGATTGGATTTCCGGCCTTACTGAAAGCCGGCAAATTCGCGGTGATAATTACAGCAGCAACATTTTTGCTCTCCACGGCCTGCGCTTCCAACTTCACACCTAACTTATCCAATAATCGCGCAGTCGATTTACTTGTAAACTCAGACTTTCCGTCTCCACTCCCTTTTAGACCAACTACGATACCGTAACCAATTAATTGATTTTCGCGTACTCCACGAATGCTGGCGATATCTTTCAATCGTGCAGCTTCGGACTTGATTGCAGTTAGTATAAAAATAATAAAAAACAACAATAGGCAAAAATCCTTAAGACTAAAATCAATTTTTTTCTTCTCATTAGACATTTTCATTCCTATTGTTTTTCGGTTCTGCGTAAACTAACCACATCAAACTGCGGATCCAATAATTTGTTAGAACTGACACCGTCTTCATTAAAATCTTCTGGTCGAATCATTCCAGTTACCAATACTTTATATTCACGTTTTCCTATCATAAATGGCTGTTGTCCACGTAAACGATAATTTCCATCACTCAATCGCTCGATAATTTTTGTAGAAACCAATTCGATTTTTAATGGCTCTTCTTTTTCTTCAGCCTCAGGAGTTGGTTTAGCCAATGCAGCTGGCGCCCGCTTTTGATCAGGATTTGCAGCAGCAGCCCCTCCCGTATTCTGGGCATCAGCTAACTGAGGATTATTTTTAGCTTCTTCCATTTCCTTTTGTTTTTGCTGTTCATCTTCCAATTGTTTTAGCAATTTTTTAATCACACTCACTTTTGTTTCGACCTGCTTTTGTGCTGAGCCTTCAATCTTAATGTTCATAACATCGCCTTCCCGGCGAGCTTTATTTTGTGCGAATAAATAGGAACCTTGGCCTTCCATGACCCACATCGAACCTGCGCTAGCTTGCAGTTCGGATTCTTCTTCCATTCTAGATCGAGTCATTTTTTTGTACTGTCTTTGCGACGGATTTACGTAATTATTATTATCAGAAAATCTTGGCGCGCGGTTAACCTGCAAGGCTTTCAACGAAGGTTCGTTGTTACCCATACCAAACCAGCCCTTCATAGTTGCGCAGCCCGTAGACAAAATCAGGGTGTAAAATAAAGCAGCAAAAAATAGAAAATTTAAAAGATGATTTTTTTTCATTATTGAATCTCCACTAAACCTTTTTCAACAATAAGACCGGACAAAATTCTTCCGGTGTCACTGGTTTTAATTCTGATTATGTCGCCAATGGCGCCGGACTCTTCGGCCGTCGCGTTGACACTGATTTCCATATTTTCAGTTCCCAAAGAGGCTTTGATGTTCATCCCTCGATTCAAAACCACTTCTTTTTTAAGATTCGACATAAATACAGCTTGGTCCTTTGTAAAAAATCGATTCAAGCGATTTCCCTTTAGTTGAGAAAATTCTGTAACTAATTGATCTTTTTGAAAAGTAATATCGACATCAGCCGATTTAAAATCAGTCTCGGTTAAAACTTGTCCACTTTGAATCATTCGGGTCGCTAATAGACCTTTTTGTTTGATAACCATTTGCCCAGAAATCCAATATTGTTCCTTTTTTTCATCTTGTTTGACTAAAACGGGAATTAAAAATGGACCTGTCAGTTTAACTTGCGAATAATCAATGGCGATTTCGGTTTTATTTTTAACATTTTTTAATTTTGGTAAAGAAATATTTTTTAAACTGAAAGAACAAATCTCACATAACCTTTTGTAAGAATTAAATAAGTCAAAACTGACTGAATTGTAGGATATATCGTTCTCTGAAGACGCTACCGTAATTTTATCGGGCATACTGATTTTGATCTTAGTAACACCAAAGGCTTCTTTGAACTGATTCAAATTTTTATTAAGGACTTTAGCGATATCTTCGGAAAGTAGGGTCAACTCTTCCTCGGGATCTAAGGTCAGACCCAGTCCAACATTTCCTAAAGCCATTTCTTGCGCTAGAGTAGCGTAGTTAATTTTGGCGATATCTTTTAAGTACACTTGCTGATGCGAAGTTACCATTGAATGTGCGGAAAACTGGATGTCCACAACTTTTTCAACAGTCATATCAGGGGCTTCGACGCCCGCATTGACCGGAGTTTGAACTCCGAAAAGAATAAACAATGTTGCTAAAATACTATCTAATATGTAATTCGAAAACTTTTTTATCATCTTAAACCATTCGTTGCTTGCATCATTTGATCGGCCGCCTGAACCACTTTACTATTTGTTTCATAAGCACGCTGCGCAGTGATCATACCAACCATTTCATCAACGATATTTACGTTGCTGGTTTCCAATTGACCTTGTGAAAGGTATCCTGTGCCTTGCAATCCCGGGCGCATAGTTACCGGTTGGCCACTGGCCGCCGTTTGCATGAACAAATTTTTGCCGACGGCCTTCAAACCTGCCGGATTGATAAAGTTAGCAATATCAATTTGTCCAATGGTTTGCGGGACGTCAGATAGGCCTTGAATAATTCGAACGTCACCGGAAGAACTGATTTCAATTCCAGAAGCATCACCGGGGATAGTAATTTCAGGAATAAATAGATTTCCATTTTTATCAATGATTCTGCCTTGTGGATCTTTTTTAAAGGCTCCATCGCGAGTGTAGGCCACTTGCCCATCTTCAGTACGGATTTGAAAGAAGCCCGGACCTTCAATTTGAATGTCTAAAGGATTTTTTGTTATAACTGCATTTCCTAATGAGAAATCTTTTGTTATTGCTGCCGTTCTTACTCCGACACCAGTTTGGACTCCCACCGGAGTGATTGAATTCATTCCAGTTGCTTGTCCAGGTTCTTTAATATTGTGGTAAAGAAGATCTTCAAATTCAGCCCTTGATTTCTTAAAACCATTCGTAGAAACGTTGGCCAAGTTATTAGCAATGACATCCATATTCGATTGCTGGGCCTGCATTCCGGTAGCTGCTGTATTTAAACTCTTAATCATTTCTTACTCCGTTAACTAATTACTTTACTTAATTAATGTCAGCATTTTTTCGTTCATCGAGTCGTAAGCATTAATTGCCTTTTGGGCACTTTCAAACAATCGTGTTGTTTGAATCATCTCTGTCATTTCTTGCACGATATTTACGTTGCTAGTTTCGACGAAACCTTGTTTCAAACTAGGGGCCGCCACATTAGACAATTCTGGTGGAAAACCAGTTTTAAAGTTGTAAAGATTTTGTCCGATTTTTTGTAAACTATCTTTGTTAGTTACTTCAACTAGAGACAATTTTGCGATCATTTGATCGCCATCAAAGACTTCGCCCTTATCGGAAATTTGTACTTGGTTGCCGGTTAACTTAATAACTCTTTCGGCTGGATCTGAATTTCCTTCCGCTGATTTCAACACCGGAAAACCATCTTTAGTTACTAGCTGACCGTTTCCGTCCAAGGAAAATGTTCCAACTCGGGTCATTCGGATTCCTTGTGGGGTAGCAATTTCAAAAAAACCTTTTCCATCAATCGCCACGTCGAGGGGATTTCCAGTAGACTTTAATCCACCTTGTGAAAAATCCGTGTAAGTCCCGGCCGAATCAACATAACTTTTATCGCCACCTTGCATGTCATAAAAACTTTCTACGCTAGCAACTATTTTTGGAACTTGGATCACTTCAGACGGCTTTTCATTGGCCGTTAAATATTCTTGGAAGATCTGTTGATCCTTCTTAAAACCTGGTGTGTTTACGTTGGCAAGATTATTGGCAATGGTATCTAGACGTTGAGACTGGGCGATTGCGCCGCTTAATGCAGTATAAACCCCTTTTGTACTCATTAGCCGTCCTTTGAAAACGCACGAACAACAAAAAAAACACTACTACGAACTTCTATAGCAACCCCTGTGCCTGCGTGTGAGAACGACAGAAAAACTAGACAAAATGCGGAGTAACAGTCTGAAATTAAGTTAGATTGATCTAAGGAAGAATTGTTGACTCGACCTACAGCGAGTCCTGGATTTTGAAACGTCAATGAAATGTCGTTGTCGTCAAAAATACTGATTACTTATTTAAAATTGACTCTAATAGAGTCAAAGCGAAACAATAAAGATAGATATGATTAAATTGACCAGAATTTTATTTTCTTTGGGAATGGGGCTTTACTTGAACGCACCGGCTTTTGCCAGTATTCCGGCTAAGGAAATTCCAAAAGAAAATGTCGACATGGGCTCTTTAAAAAAACGCCTCACTACGAAGAGTCCTTTTGAAAAAGAAGCAAATACACAAAAATTGAGTTTTGATATTCCTGTTACTTATAATCAAAAGGTAGCTTCTTGGGTAAAGTACTATCAAAAAACGGGTAACAACTGGTTTAAGTCATGGATTGAAAAATCGACGATTTACGTTCCCTATTTGCAAAAAGAGCTAAAAGCCGAACAGTTACCGCAAGACCTAGCCTATATAGTTATGATTGAAAGCGGATTCGAGCCGAACGCAAAAAGTGTGGCTTCGGCTGTGGGGCCTTGGCAATTTATCCCAGAAACAGGATCACGATACGGCTTGAAGAATAATTGGTGGTTGGATGAACGCCGTGATTTCAGAAAAAGCACTCGCGCAGCTATTCGTTATATCCGCGATCTTTATAAAGAGTTTGGCTCTTGGTATTTAGTTGCCGCCAGCTATAATATGGGTGAAAACGGTTTACTTAGGCAGATTAAGAAACACAAAACTCGTGATTTTTGGGAATTAAGTCGCCGTGGTGCTTTACCCGAGGAAACTGTGAATTACGTTCCGAAAATTTTAGCCGCAATGTTAATCGCCAAAGCACCAAGTCTTTACGGGTTCAGAAATTTGACTGAATTTAAAGAGTTGGAATATGACTTAGTTTATGTTCCTGGTGGAACAGATCTAAAATATTTAGCTGACCATTTGGGTGTGACCCACAAATCATTACAAGATTTAAATGCGGAATTATTATTAGGCTATGTGCCAAAACAAGTTAACCAACATCTTATCCGAATCCCTAAGGGAGCACAAACCTTGGTTAGTGAATATATCCAAAAGGGTGAAAGGACGCATTTTTGAAATGGCTACTGCGTCTGTGGGAATTCAAATCGAATTAATTGTCCAAAAATACGGTGGCGCCACCTTGGCCGATCCCGAAAAAATCAAAAATGTAGCTAAAAGAATTTCTGAATTACACATGAACGGTAAACAGGTTGTGGTTATCGTTAGTGCAATGGGCTCAACGACAAACCAACTGCTTCATTTAGCCAGCCAGATTTCACATCAGCCGAAAATGCGTGAATTGGATATGCTGCTTTCAACCGGTGAAAGAATTAGTATGTCGCTAATGAGTATGGCGCTGAACGATCTCAACTGCGAAGCCATTAGTTTTACTGGTAGCCAAGCCGGAATTCTTACCGATAGTTCTCATTTCAACGCCTTTATTAAAGACGTAAAAGCATTCCGCGTGCTTGAAGCCTTGGAACAAAATAAGATTGTCGTTTTAGCGGGATTCCAAGGCGTTTCTCCGATTTCAAAAGAAATCACTACATTAGGACGTGGCGGTTCCGACGTCACAGCCGTCGCCATGGCCGCCAATTTGAACGCCAAGTATTGCGAAATTTTAAAAGATGTACCCAGCATTTTTAGTGCAGATCCAAAACTAATACCTAATGCAAAACCACTTAAAAAATTATCCTATGATCATCTTTTAGATATGACTTTTTGGGGGGCAAAAGTGCTGCACTACCGATCCGTAGATCTTGCAAAGACAAAAAACATTCAGTTGATTATTGGTCCGGCAATAAGCATTGAAACCGCAGACTCAGCGAAGAAATCCGAAGAAACAATTCAATCCATTCAAACTACAAACGAGGGCACCGTGATAGAAGATATATACAAGGACAATTATGAATCAAACCGCATCTTGTCTTTAAACTCATTTGAAATAGTTTTAAAAATTCAAACTTCTGATTCAGATGTATATAGCTGCCAGAAAAAGATCAATTTAAAATTTGATAGTTATCAATTGGCACGCCCGCAGATTCTGCAAATTCAAAAGACTTCCAATGAAGTAACCATTTACTTAACAGCTCCCAAGGAAAGCTTAGAGTCTTATTTTAGAAAAAATAACAGTGATAAAATTGAAAGACTTTGTTCGGTCACAGCTACCTGCACCGGAACAACTCAGTCGGAAACTTTAGAAAAAATTTTTTCCGCATTAGAAAAAATTCAAGTAGTTCCAGAGAATACTTTTATTAGTGCTCGCAGTGTAATTTTGTTTTTGCCTTTAGCAAGCCGAGAAAAGGTACTTATAGCACTGCACGAACTGATCTAAGATCTATCAAAGGATTCGCAGTTAGGGTCGTAGACTTCGCATGATGCTGCCGTAACGATTTTTTACTTTCAACCAAATATCAGAATTAGGTCCAGTGATACCATCGGGGCCAGCAATACCAGCAATATTTCTTTGAGGATCAAATTGTCCACCTGGTAGAAACTGCTTTAAATCGACTTTTTGCTGTCCTTGCATTCCATTATAATAACCGCTGCCGCCTGGTGCAGAACCAGTCCGACCACTTCCGCTACTACCCATACCACCGGCACCACTTCCGCCACCATAACCGTATCCACCAATTACTTTAGTGTTAATGGCTGATTCGCCATTCTTACCTTGCTGAGCATAAGAATTTCTTCCTCCGCCACTGCCCATTCCGCCGCTGCCCATTCCGCCAGAACCACCTTTGAAGCCCATGGGTTCGCCACCGTCTCCAGGTTTACCTAGAGTTCCGTCACCAAAGGGAATACTACCATCAGCAGAGTTTCCCATTGAAAGATTGCCAGAGTCTTTTCCCGAAGTTCCGCCTTCGATACCACCACCAACATTTGGAGAACTGGCTCCGCCTTTGATTTGGCCAGCAGTTAAGGTGTTACAAACGGCATCTCTAGGATTTGAACGGCAAATACAAACTGCGTTGGTTTTTGCTAAAGTAGGATTGGAACAATCGACGGGTTTGCCAGCCGTACACATAATACTGTTTGGATCTTTTTTACACCAGTAATCAGGACTATTCATTGCTAACTGTTCACATTTTTTGGAATTCAGATTAGTCGCAACTAAAGAATTGATACTAAAACCGGCATCCTGCACTTTGACATTCATTGCAGTACATTTCTTTTTTAATCGCATCATTTCGAAGTAATTAGTTTCATTTTTTTCGGCATCACAGGCATTTTCACAAGCCAAAATGCTATTGGTGCAATTCATTTTATAGCCGGTCATAGCAACACTCGCCGTTTGGGAAATCGTTCCTAATTTCGAGCAGGCTAATTCAATGCTGCCACTAGTTGCTTGACCTAATTGTTTTGTCATCATATCCAGCATACCCATAACACTATTCATTCCTGAATTTTTTCCAGCATCACAAGAATTCTCTGTATCTTTAGCTTCCTTTTCACATCCTTGAAACGAACTTAATTTTTTTTCAGTTCCTTCTTCATCGTCATTGGCTCCACCTTTTGCGTCACGTTTTTTGTATTCTGACTTTATGCCACCGACAATCTCGACGCATTTGTTCGACATGATGTCATACCGTTTACCAACGGCATAACAATCACTTTCTAACTCTGTATTTAGATTCACTTGATTTCCGGAGTCACGCCTTAAGAGTTCTTCGCGGGAAATGCACTCATTGCAATCATCACCTGCATCAACGCATACGTTGAGCGGATCGCTTTCGCAAATCTCTCTTCCGGTTGCGCCCGTACCAAAAGCATTGGAGGCATAGGCAAAAGACAAAATTAAATAAATGTAAAGTAAGATCTTACGCATTGATTTCCCCTACCTTAATCATATCGGAATTCCTCGTGTTTCCGTGAGGTGTTTTATTTAAAAACGTCTCAAACCGAAACGGAAAAAACTCAAATTCCTGAGCTTTTTTTAAGCAGCCTGACTAAATCTTTGACAGCTGAATAGAATGAAAACAGTTAGATCGATTTCTAACAAGGGCATAAGACTTGTAAGGTCCTCACGTTATGCAGAACTCTAACTTGAATGATCAAATTGCAGCCCTTCAAAAAGCCCGCGAAGGCGGCGTGGATTTAGATCTTTCCTATGATAATCTAGTCGATCTTTTGATAGGACGTTCGCATGAACTGGGCGAAAAGTCGGCTTACATTTATAAAGACACTTTAAAAAATATAAAAAAAATTAGTTATCAAGAACTGACGAATCGCGCGATGGACGTGGCCCATACGCTTTCAAATAAAAATTTATCCAAAAAGAATGTACTTCTTATTTACGATTGTGATTTAGAGTACATCGTTGGTTTTTTTGGCTGTCTCTTTGCCGGCGCAGTTGCTGTTCCCGTCTATGTTCCCACTAATGTAAAACATCTTCCCCGCATGCAAAAGATCATCAATGATTGCCAAGCTGACTATTGTTTAACGACTTCTACCATTCATAAAATGTTAAGCTTTTATATCAGTGACGATTTAAAAATAGAATTTATTACCACCAATAATATTGAAAGTAATCCTGGGCAGAAATACCAAAAGCCCGATATTAAATCTTCGGACATCGCATTTCTTCAATACACCTCAGGATCTACTGGAGAACCGAAAGGCGTGATTTTAACTCATGCCAATTTGATGGCTAACTTAAAAATGATTCGTACTAGTTTCCAACTAAACGAAGCTGACGAAATTCAAGTGTCTTGGCTGCCTTTTTATCATGATATGGGATTAATCGGAGTCATCCTATCAACCATACTGAATAGAAGAACAAGTGTCCTTTTGCACCCAATGACGATTGTTAAACCACTTTTGTGGTTACAAACGATCACGGAATATAAGGCCACAGGAACAGTCGCTCCGAACTTTGCTTTTGATTTATGTCTACAAAGAATCACGGATGCCGACCTGGCACAGCTAGATCTGTCACATTTAAAGTCGTTTTTGTCGGGCGCCGAACCTGTTCAGGCAAAAACTTTGGAAAATTTCTTTGATCGATTCAGCAAAGCTGGACTTAAAAAAAGCTGCTTGACGCCTTGTTATGGTTTAGCGGAAGCGACTCTGGCCGTCACCGCAAAACCTTTCAATACTGAATTTAAAAAGATTTATGTTTCACAAAAATCCCTATCCAATAAAACAGTAGAATTAGTTTCCACATTAGGAGCCGAGATCAAAGAATTCGTCAGTTGCGGACGTGCAGCTGGTAACCAAAATGTAATGATTTTCGATACAGAAAAAAAAACCGCAAAGGGAATTTACGAAATTGGTGAAATTTTAGCTTCAGGCGAACACATCGCCCAAGGGTATTGGCAAAAGGACGATCTTACGCAAGATACGTTTATCTCATTTGAAAGCCAACGTTGGTTACGGACTGGTGACTTAGGTTTCCTAGATGAAAATCATGAACTTTTTGTCGTTGGCAGAATCAAAGACTTAATTATTATTCGCGGAAAGAATTTTAGTCCCCAAGATATCGAGAATACTGCGCGAAAAACTCATCCAACTATCGAATACAAAGTAAATGCCGCATTTTCTACTTCCGTTGGTGGCAACGAACAGGTCATCCTCGTGCAAGAAGTTCCGCCTGGAACCTCCGATCAGGTTTTGCTAAAAATTCGAACGCTTTCACAACAGGCGATCCAATCCGAACTCGGAATTAATTTGGACCACATTATTTTTGTTAAAGCGCATTCGATACCTAGGACTTCCAGTGGCAAAGTACGACGTAACGAAACTAGAATCCAATTTGAAAACAAAAGACTCAAAATTTATACCGATTCATTGATGAACCAAATGCCAGTTCAAAAATTGATTAAAAATGTAAATGGACTTGGAAAAAATGTCTTTATGTTTTACGTGCAGACTAAAGAGCGTTTTGCCGCCAAAATCAAATAGACGTCTAACCGGCACGCATGTTGATCGGCCTAACGGCCTAGTGAGTTCACATTAAATTGGCCCTCAGAAAAATTTTCGGCCTTTGGATTTTTGTAAACCAAAATACTTTTCTCTTTCGGATTACTACTATTAGAAATCGTCATTTGACTGATAAACGGAAATGACTTGCCGTCAAAATTGATCTTATTTTTATATTCAAATACCGCAACCTTAAAGGCCTTGCCTTGCAAATTTAAAAATTCTGCTTTTACTGCGACCTTTTGCTTAATTGAAATCCAATAGCGAATGCTGTCATAAGTAGAAGTTTCCGACTTAGCCTTCAACAATAATAAAGCGGTTTCGTCGTTATCTATCATTTCAGTTTTAACAAAGGTAGGATTGTAATCACGAAAATACTGCGTCGATGCAATATCTCCATTTGCCGCCTGACCGCCCAATTTTTGCCTTGCCGAAATGGCTACTGGCTTTTTTAATTCGGGTTTCACGAACCACATATTTCTATCTTTAAATAATAGAATCTCACCTTTAAATTTTGGCGGAGCTTTTGATTCAGCCAAGGCATTGTCGCCTTTCGTTTTAATAACAAACTGTCTTACTGAACTTTTGCTAGCATCAACCGTGGTTAATTCCATATCCCAAGCTAAACCCCTTTCAACCCCACCACGTGGGCGATCGGACTCTTTTAACAAGGCACTAGCATCTGGAGGCCCTTGAGAAAATGCAGAATGAGAAATTAACAAAATAATAAAAATTAAATTTTTAGAAAACATTATGACTCCAAAATAACACCATCTTTGATGGTGACTATGCGTTTGACCCTTTTCAATAAGCGCTCGTCATGAGAGGCAATAACAAAAGTCGTTTTTAACTCTTCTCCCAAACGTAAAATCAGTTCAATAATGACCGATGCATTCTCTGAATCCAGATTCGCCGTAGGTTCATCGGCAATAACAATTTGCGGACTACCTATTAAAGCCCTAGCAATTGCGACTCTTTGTCTTTGTCCACCTGACAAACTATCTGGTCGGTGGTGTAAAAAAGGAGTCAGCCCTAAAAGATCCGCAAGATGCCTGGCTTTTTCTCGGCGATTCTCGGGACTTACTTCTTTACGAATTAACAAAGGAACTTCAATATTTTCTAAAACATTGAGAACAGGAATTAAATTAAAACTCTGAAAGACAAAACCCAAGGTTCTATTGCGCAAATCACTTAACTCAAGTTCGCTGCAATCTTTTAGCATTCGATTGTTTAACAAAACATCACCAGAATCAGGATGATCAATACAGCCAATAATATTTAACAATGTACTTTTGCCAGAACCAGAGGCTCCCACAACTCCAATAATTTCGCCCTTGTTAATATTCAGATTAATTTCTTTCAAAGCCGGAACCGTTGTTTGACCCAAGCGGTAGCTTTTTTTAATTTTCCTTAGTTGCAAAATTTCATTCATAAATTTCCTCGGTTATTTAACTTTGCAGAGTTAAATCAGGCTTGTCAAACTAGATATAAGTCAAGAATACTGTACTAATGCATTCCTATCATTCTGTAATAAATCCTATGAGCCTATTTCTAAGAAAAAATAAAATTCATTCGAAAATGGATATTCGTAATAATTGGAACTCAAACACCGTCAATTATCGACACAGAATTCGACGCTGGTTGTTTAAAAAATCCTATGACGAATCCGTAATGGACATTAACCAAATTCCATTTGGATACGGGCAAGAAGGTAGTTATTCCATCAGCCACTGCGAAGACTTAGGCGGCGCAATAATAGTTAAGAACGGAATTGTGGGATTAGATTTCGAAACCAGCTCAAGGATTCATTCTCGTATTCAGCAGAAATTAGAGCTAAAAAATGAACAACCGTTAAGAGTGCCTGCCGACATTATGTGGGTCATTAAAGAAGCCGCATTTAAGGCCAATCAAAAAAATCTAAATACGATATTTCAAATTGAAATTAAAAAATTTAAAAAACTGCGTAAGAATAGATGGTATTTCGAAACCGAAAACACGACTGGCTTATCTCTTCGATGGAAAAAATGGGCCTTCGCTATTGCACTTCGTTCAGATTTTCCGTAATCGTTTTGGTCAACAAAGATCGTAATGGCAACATTGCCGCAATCAGTGAAACAGCAGTTATTGTCAAACCACTAACTACAAAATGCATATAGTTAGGTTTTAATAGAAACGGAACCGGCTCAGTCAATACACCAGCACGATAAAGAATACCTAAATTATTTACGGTCAGACAAAAGAAAAACGAAAGTATCAGTCCTATTACAATTCCGACGACGGCCAGAATAACCGTTTCAAAAGCAATTAATTGATACAAATGTCCGCTGGAAAATCCGTAAGACCGTAAAGTACCCATCTCTTTAGTTCGCTCTTTAACGATCTTCAAAAAGCTATTAAATACTGAAAGACCAGAAACCAAAATTATAATTAAAACCACAAAATTGCGAAAGGTACTTAATAACGAAATTGTCTTTACATACATTTCCCCATCTGGATGTTCCTGCCAAGTTCTAGCTTTTAATCCCAAAGGTACAAATTTCTGATTAAACTCATTCATGTACTTCTTCATTAAAGAATCCGCACTAAATTTTAAAGTGTAAAAGGAAATTTCATTTGTTCCTTCCAAAAGTTGCGCCATTTTTAAAGGTAACGATAAATGAAGTTTATCTAAATCTTTATAGGCAGCATCGACTATTCCTACTACTTTAGTATCTAAAGACCGCATTTGTCCCAGCTGAGTAACAACATTTATTTGAAAGTCTTTGTCAGAACAACTGTACGGCCTTGAAACAGGTGAATAGCCACCATAACCATCTAAGTATTTCTCCGTTGACAAAGGATAACAATTTAAGTATTCGGCTAAGGTTCGTCCCAATAGTACTTTATACTCTTCAGCACTTTGATCCAAAGGCACTCCGGCCAAAGTATTCCACTGCCACTCTTTACCACGAATTTTAGCGGCTGGTTCTACCGTGTAACCGATTCCTGAAAAAATAGTATTGTGTTGGTCATTGCCGATTTGACCTGAAATCAAAAGGACTTTGTTCGTATACAGCAACTCTTGCCCAAAAGAGAAATTGAATTGATCAATTTCGGATTGTTGATCAGCTTTAATTTTTGGGCGGTCACCAAATTCAGTGGGGATATCCAAAACGACGTCTCCGTACATAAATCGCTGCGCAAACGACTCTACGTAGATTTGATCTACCCCACGAATGTATCCTTGAAAAAGGGCCAAACACATAAACGCCGTAATAACAGCGGTTAAAGCGGCAAAACTAAGGCGCCAATTCAAAACGACATTTTTATAAGCTATACTGAACATTTAAGTCACCGAATCACTTAATAATCGCACAATATTGCCCTTTATTTTGCTCTTCAAAATAAAATGCGCACCTACCAAACAAAGAACAGGCAAAATTAAGAACAGAACCAAAGCATAATTCAAAGGAAGATATAATTTAAAAATCATCTGTCCTGCAATTCCGGGTGGATAAAATGGAAATCTCAACTCATTGATTACGAAGATAATCAAATAAGAAAATACTAGTCCGATAATACTTCCCAAGATATTTACAAATAACGATTCAATCAAAAACAATTTTTTTACAAATTCTCGACTGTAACCAATGGATAGTAGTGTTCCGATTTCTTTCGATCTTTCAACCACCGAAAGAGTCATTTGATTTCCGATTGAAAATAGAATGGCCAAAATAATTAGAAAAAGGAAAAATCCGGCCATAGTATACAAAAACTGCATGGTGCCGGTGTAAAACAACCCGATTTCGGGATGATCGAATTTATTAATTTCAAGGTCTGCATCGGTCGTAGCTAATGCTGCTTTTAAATCTTTGTAGGTCGATTCCAATAGACTGGCATCTTTTAAAAAAAGGATAATTCGAGAAACATTTTCGGTATCAAATAGTTTCTGCGCTTTTTTAAGCGGCATTAAAGTAAAAGAAGACTCTAAAAAATAGAAACCAGTTGAAAAGGAACCGACTACGTTGGCATCAATCGCCGAAAAGTCTTTTTCGTAATTTAGTGCCGAAATTTGAACATTGTTATCTTTTTCTATAGATTCTGGTTTTTCGCAGTCGGGCTGCTCAACCTCAGTCGTCTTGAAGACCTTCGTTTTTCTAAGGAGTTGCGCCAGTCCATAGGAAACATTAATGCTATTTTCACTTTCGGCGTTTTGATAAAAACCCTGACCCAATTTCCAAACTGCAAGTTCAGGAATCCAAGTCTTTACTTCGTTTTGATTGTAAATATAAGTATCCAATTCAGGATCTAAAGATTTGATAAAAGTGGGATAGCTTTTGCAACCATTTCCAATTAAAGCGGTACCGGTCAAGATGGATCCAAATTTTTCAACTCGGGAATCTTTCGCGACCACTTCTTCGATTTTTTTTCTTTGTTCCAAACTAAGCGAATATTTTGCAGGGTCCTGAAACTCTTTTCGAAGGGCATCCACTTTGTTAATAGTTAGATGCCCATTACGATTTACATAGACAGTTGCATCGGTTAAATACCTATCAGTTCGATAAATATAAGACCATAGCAATAAAAGGCCGATCAAACCCGCGGCTATCGTCATTGCCGTAGTAAAGTTCCTTCGTTTATGTCGGAATAGATTCAAAAAAGCCCATTTAATAAAAATCATGTCGCCTTAGATTCCAGCAGCTTAATCATGTCAGATAACTTAACAACTCCCATAAGTTCTTCTTGCATCAATACAATATCGAATTCATTTTGCAATTCAATAATTAATTCGATCAAAATAAACGAGTTGCTTACCAACGTTCGTAATTCCACTTCGTCGTTTAACTTCTCTAAAGGAACCTTGAGAAATTCAGAGATTTTTTTTTTGATAATCGCAGAATTTAATTTACTCATAGACGATTTTCCTTTTTAAGATATCATGGATTTTATCGCTGTGCTCTTCAAGTACTTTCTTATAAACTTCCTGATCGGCCTCGCGATACCTTTTCAAGGTTGCATCAATGTGATCTTTACCAAATTTCGGTTCTAATTTTGCTAAGGCTTCTCCGACCCATTGAATGTGCCACTTTTCGTCTTCCATAATTTGTAAAAGTGTATTTTTAATAACCGGATTTAATTGCGGCGTCTGAAGGTGCAAAGAGTATTGTCCAATTACTCGTTTCTCAAAAATTTGTGTGATGGCCAATATTTCCATCACATTTACTGGCAATCCTGCTGCTTCCAGATATCGATCTTGGTAAGCAATATCGATTCGAGTTGGCTCGGCATCTAAATCATGAATGGCTTTGGTCCAATACCAAGCATGTTGCGATTCATCCGCAAAGTGCTTAGTTAAATCATGCTGAATAAAACTAGGTTTAATATGTTTAGCCAGCCGAGCAAAAAATTCCGCTCCAGTAATTTCCGAAACGCGATAAAAACTGAGTAGCCATAATTCGTTTTCAGTAAGTTTCATGACGTGACCTCTTTTATTTAATACTGAATTGATTTGCAATAAGATGCCTTATTGCATTTTCAAAAGTCTCTTTTTGATTAGGATAGGGAAAATCCACGTATTTTCGGGTGTGGTCGACTAAAATGTCTTTCTCAATAAACAACTGCTCGCCAAAGGGCGAAATGCTTCCTATAGCTTGTGATAAAATGCCGGATTGAAAACCCTGAACACCTTTTGCTAACTTCTGGAAAGAATCGAGATCACAGAAAAGTGGCTTCAAAGTTCTTCGGCTTTTAAATTTGGGATCGCTCTGATAAATTGCGAAAGTGTCGTCAATCAATTGCCCCAGGGTCATATTTTGATTTTTAGGTTGGCATATATGATAGAATTTTCCATTTGGTGCTTTGCTCATCAACTGCAACATACTTTGAACGACAAAATCGCCGTTGACCAAATAGATTGGAGTTTCTGCAATCCCAGGAATGATAGAGATCAACCCATAATAGAATAATTTCAAAGTATTATGTACCGCATTCAGTTGTCCAACATTTCCGTTAGGAGAATCGGCAATGACGGTGGCAATGCGCTGAATTTGCCAATTTAAATTTGATTTCATCAATAGGTTTTCGCATTCCCATTTCGAGCTTTCATAAAAATTGGCAAAGGCCGCTGGAACTAAAGCCTCTTCTTTAATAGTCCCTTTCTCCTTTCCAGATGAATAAACCGTAGAAGCAAAAATAAATTGCTGGAGACTGTTATTCTTTTGCGCCAAGCGAACAAGAGCTTGCATAGGTCTTATATTACTTTGTAAAGCTTCTTCTTCTGAAATATTAAATCGAGTTGCTGCCGCAATATGAATGATTTGCGTAAGATCAATGAGGCGAAGTTCTGCCAAATCGGTCAAAGGCAAAATATGTTTGACGATATTTGTTTGTGGCCACTTTGCGGAAAGCGCGGAAGTTCTATCTTGTCCTGGCGTAGGTCGAACCACCAAATGAATTTCGACATCACTTTGCTGAAGCAAGGAATGAACTATTCGAGATCCAATATAACCGGTGGCCCCGGTCACTAAAATCTTCTTCACACCATTCCTTCAAACTTTGGCCATTTACCGATGTCTTTGCCAAAAGTTTCAATAAAAGCGAAAAGCCAACGCTCTAAACCAAAGGCGATACAACCGCTAAACGCCATTTCATTTTCAAAATTAATATTAAAAGCCTGACCAAAGTAGTTTTTATGAAAATTAACCGATCCAATAGATAGATTTTTATTAAAAATCATCTCCGACTTCACTGGATCCAGGATTTGCATAATCGCCTTCGGATTGTTGCTAGGATCAAAAAAGGGATCGGTTGCAATTTCCCAATCGATGGGCAACCCCAACTTCTTAAAAAAGACTTCCAACATTTCTCGATAAGTTTTTAAAAAGTTTCTAACCGTTTCAATATCCCCGACGCAAACGATTTCCCGCATGTTAAAACACCACTGTCTTTGCAAAGGCAGATAATATTTTTCACGACGGTAACAAAATGAACGAGTTGTCCCATAAAAAGTTTTCGTCAGGGTTGAGTCCTGCTTCCCAATGTAGAAATGGTAACATGCCGCCGGAGTTAAACAATCATGAATGGGGCTTGCGTCGCTCATAAAAATAGATCCATCATCATGGTAAACTTTCCCTTTAGTGAAGGACTTCAAATTATCTTCCTCATCCTTCAGATTGGTTACGAAATTTACTAAGTGCGGAAAACTTCGAAAATAATCGATCTTTTTTAATTCCGCTACAGGAAGAAAGGTGGGAAACGCGTACATGTCGGCACGCACTTTCTTCGACCATGTTAAAAACATTTGATCCAATCGCATTTGTGCATCTAACAAAGCGCCAGACAAAACCGACTGCCCATTAGACATCCAACCTAAACCTTCTATTTCCATCTAACCCTCAATTGATTTAAAAAAGCCATCCATAATGGTTTTTACGCTAGAAAATACACCAGGCTTAATAGACTTAACGTCGATTCCCTTCCCAGTAATTTCTTCAACCAACAACAGCAATTCCATAACATGCAAAGAGTTGATAATTCGTTTTTCTAAAAGAGGAGTATCTTCGTTGATATCTTCCCTTTTTATTTTTTTGTTGGCCTTAACAACAAACTCAAAAATGCGGTTCTGTATTTCTTCTTTTTTGCTCACGTTAGCTCCGGATTATCTAGCAGCAACTGATTTTCTTTCAAAAATTTAATTGTGCTGGCAGAAACTTGAATGCGTAACTGTTGCGAATGCGGCGAATTCCAGGCGCTTCCGACCAATTCGAAAGGATTTTTCAATTTGCAATCCTGATAAACACTGGGATTATAGTATTCACGCCAAGCCAAAACCATAAAACTTTTTAAGTAGTCTGAAATTTCTTGTTTTTTTTCTTGGCTCCACTTCGGAGCGTGCATTTGATACAGTTCTTTAACCATATCTTTTCCGAAAACAAGGTGACGGGTTTCCTCTTTATGATGATTGTAATTAATTTCCCTCGCCAACGGATTTAAGGACATGTCTTGGGCCATTCTTTTATTAAATGTCCCTACAATCTCTTCGAAGATAAAAACTTTAGCGAAAAAGAGAAGATCTTCTTCACCTTCAACGTATTCTTTAGGAAAATCCAATTTACGATCAGGATAAATTTTACTAGCGTACTTCATACAAAAAGTGCCAAAATAGATCATATGTTTATTTTCTTCATCCAGAAAGTGATGAATGTAATTAGAAACACCTTCATTATCTTTCAGATAAAGACGCCTTGCTAAACCCTCTATCAAGGACTTTTCTCCATGGACGTTGATGCTGTAAAAATTAACAGCCTCGTAAAAAGAAAGAACTTTTTTTTCTTCTTCACTCATTTGGTTCCATACTTCGGTACCATATAGAGAGACTAACTCGGGAGAGGTAAACCATTCATTTTTATTGATGGTTTCACTAAACTTTATAGTTTCATAGGGCGCCAAAAACTGCTTTACCGATGCCACGGAAAGTTTTTCGGCTAAATCTTTTAGTTTTGCTGAAAACAAGTATCCCCCTAAACCTTTTCTAAAATGATCGCCTGCCAGTTCAAACCAAATCCCGCCATAAACAGAACTACCTTTTGGCCGGATTTAACTTTTCCTTCTTTTTGCAACCATTCCAAATTAACAATATTATCCGAACTAATAATATGACCGACTTCTTTAATGGAACCAAAATACACTTTTTCGTAATCCACACCAACTAAACGACTCAGAATTTTCCAGGCATTTATATTCATATTTTGGGTGACTAACCAATCGATGTCTTCCCATTGAAGTTTATTTTTTTCTAATAGATCCTGCATCAGCTGGACTGTATAGCTAAAATAGCTACCTACGGTTTCTTCATCATTGGCCTGCGCTAAGGCTCCATTGGTGATAGCTACAGCCTTTAGTATTTTATAACCAACGGGCTCAGTTGATAGAATACAGGCTGATCCTCCATCAGAAATTAAATTATACGTTTGTTCGTAAACGGCCCCCGGAGGAAATCGATCTGCTGTAATACACAAAACTTTATTCACTGACTCGTCCTGCGTAATCATTGCAGATCCAACCCTTAGCGCGCCAATGACGCTGGTGCAGGCTTGTTGATTAAGGCCAATGACAGCAGCCTTATCCAAATTAAAGTCGGCCTGTAGATGACTGGCCGGATAGTCCATTAAAAATTTGACGTCTCTGGTTCTTTGAAAATCTGTTTCTTTTCCGATATTTCCATTTAGAGTCAGACAGGTCGCATAAAGGATGAGGTCTGTCCCTTCCAATTTGTCTTTCAGAGGAGTTAAAGTTTTCTTTGCAATTTCATATACCGAGCCCTCGGAAATATGATGACTATAAAAACCTGCATCGATATAGGCTTGAACATTGTTAACGACATGGCCAGATTTAAAAGACTGATGCAGGTCCTGTCTTTTTTCTCCCAATGAATAACTAGTAAAATTAAGATAAGCTTCGCGTTTACTCATAATTAAAATCTAGGGAAAAATCGACCAGTGACTTTCATATAGTCCTGATAATCTTTTCCAAATTCTGAAGTGGAAAGATGTTTTTCTTCATTATTAGCTGTGTAATTTAAAACTAGGAAACCAACTATTAAGGAGGCTAAATTGAGCCACTGCGGACAATGGATATTTGAAGCCACTAAGGCAAGAATAAACGAAGTGTAAAAAGGATGACGAATTTTTTTGTAAGCGCCCCAGGTAACTATGGCTTTCGGTGCATCGTTATTTTGATGCCATAAAGCCAATGGGATGCGATGACAGCCCAAAGTATAAGCGATCAAAGCAATCGAAGCACTGTGCAGTAAAACAGCAAAACCGTTTAAAATTAGGTGAATGTCCGTTGGAATCTCTAAAGTGGGTAAATAACCAAACCAGGAAAGAAGTAGAACAAAAGGCGACACAAACAAGGGTCCAGCCGTAGCCCACCACCGCAAATTAAACGTTCCATCTGCCCGAAAAAAAATTCGTGGTAATGCGCCAATAAAAATGAAGTTTACAATACCTAGCAAAATCACTTCTAAACTTAGACTCGTCATCACAAAACCTTCTTTAAATAATTGTTTTCCTTGATTTTCCTAGAGCTTAACTCAAGCGTCTATTCTTAAATAGAATCTTAGACTTTGGCCCAACTTTGTGACAATATCCCGATTCACCAAAAATTAACTGAGGAGTGATATATGTCACAAAAAACGGTTTATGATTTCAAAGTAAAAGACGCCAAAGGCAACGAAGTTGCTATGGATCAGTATAAAGATAAGGTTCTCCTAGTTGTAAATGTTGCTAGCAAATGTGGTTACACAAAACAATATACAGGTTTGCAGGAACTCCAAGATAAATATCAAAGCCAAGGTTTTAGTGTTGTGGGCTTTCCATGCAATCAATTTGGTGCGCAAGAACCAGGTTCGAATGAAGAAATTCAACAATTTTGCGAATTAAATTTCAATGTGAAATTTCCGGTTATGTCTAAAGTTGATGTAAACGGAGAAAAGGCAGATCCTTTATTTAAATTTCTTAAAGGCGAGGCCCCAGGAGTATTAAATACCGAAATGATCAAATGGAATTTTACAAAATTTCTGGTCGGTAAAGATGGAAAAGTAATTAATCGATTTGCATCGGGCGATAAACCGGAAGACATTGCTCCGGCTATTGAAAAATTATTGTAGTCATCTGGAGATGTGATGAGATGTGGTTCCACCGCTTGAGATGTGGTTCCACATTGGATCCACATCTTTCGTTATCGACGTCATCAAATTAACTACTTTGCTTTTATTTTGAATCTTTAGTTTACTGAAAAAATGAAAGCTATAGAAATTCGAAATCTACATAAGACTTTTTCTCAATCTGTAAAAAGTTCCTCTATCAAGGGCCGCTTGAAACAAATATTCAAACCGGAAGTAAAACTTTTTTCTGCCGTCAATGGTATCTCTCTATATGTCGAGCAAGGCGAAACAGTTGCCTTCATTGGCCCAAATGGCGCTGGAAAATCAACTACAATTAAAATATTAACGGGAATACTAAACCCAAGTTCTGGTGAAGCCAAAGTTTTGGGCCTAGTTCCATGGAAAGAAAGAATTCAGTTAGCCTATCAAATTGGCTGCGTCTTTGGACAAAAATCACAGCTATGGATGCATTTACCGGCGATGGATACTTTTAATTTGCTGGCGAAAATTTACAATATCGACAAGAAAAAATATGAACGTCGCAAAAATGAACTCATAAATTTGTTCGAACTTAAAGAATTCCTTCACTTGCCCATTAGAAAGTTGTCCTTGGGACAAAGAATGCGCTGTGAAGTGGCGGCGTCATTGTTACACGAACCAAAAATGATTTTTTTAGATGAGCCAACTATTGGATTGGATCCGGTTGCAAAAAATTCTATTCGCGAGCTGATCAAAAAATCCAACAAAGAAGAAGGCGTTACTGTCTTTTTAACTTCGCATGATTCCGGCGACATTGAACATCTTTGCAAAAGGGTAGTCATCATTAATCATGGAGAAGTGATTTATGACGATAGTACGTTGGCTTTGAAAAAAGATTACTTAAAGAAAAAGGAAATCGATTTAAAATTGTTAACACCTTGGCAGGCGGTTGATTTAGAAGGTGTGGCCATTGCCAAACAAAAAGGATCAGGAATTAAATTAAATATTGATTTAAATCTGATCAGCATTGAAAAAGCGGTGCATGCTATTTTAAAAACGAATCAAGTCGAGGATATCACAATTCAAAACGTAGATTTGGAAGAGATAATCACAAATATTTATTTAAAGAAGAAAAGGTTATGAATTCTTTAGCGAAGTATCTTGAAATTATGAAAATCACTCTTAAATCCAAGTGGATTTACGTTTACGATACTTTATTGGCGCAGTTTTTTTTGGTTATAATCCTTTTCGTCTACATAAATTTATGGAAGATGACCTATGGTCAACAAACGATAATTGACGGATTTACATTACCACAAATGATTTGGTACCTGGTCATTGCCGAAACTATTATTTTATCAATGATCCCCTTTCATCGGGTTTTGGAAAAAGAAATTCGCGAAGGTGAAATCGCCATCCGCTTGAATAAACCTTACTCTTATTTAGCCTTTCACTATTCCGCTTATCTGGGTGAAACTATGTTGAAGGCGGTGGTGGTTTTTTCGGTGGGCGCCCTATTTACCTGGACGACAGTGGGAACCATTCCTTTCCAGATCATAAATATTCCCGTCCTTTTTTTGGTTTTTTTTCTGGCCAATCTATTTAATTTTATTTACGCCAGCATAATTGGCTTAATTTCATTTTGGACGGAGGACATCACGGGAATGTTCTTTATTTTAGAACGCGCCAAATGGTTATTGGGTGGATTTTTGTTACCTTTGGAGGTTTTTCCCGAGCCAGCCAGATCCATTGCCGAAAGTTTACCATTTAAGAATTTCATTTATGGTCCGGCCAAACTATTTACTCAATTTGATTCTCATTTTGCCTATCATTTAATAGGGCAGCAACTTATTTACTTGGCTTTATTTGGTGCTCTTGCCTTCACCCTTTATTCTATTGGAATAAAGAGACTGGAAGTGAATGGTGGGTAATTTTATGACAGCTAAATGGCGAGAATGGTCAGGTTTGTATTTCGAATATTTAAAGTGCAACTTCGCCCAGGCCATCGAGTATAAGACCAGCAGTATTTCTCAAATTATGGGTATGTTCATTAATGATTTTCTGTGGGTGGCCTTTTGGTTAATCTATTTTAAAAAATTTCCCATACTAAATGGTTGGACCGTAAACGATGTCTTGGCCATGTGGTCAATCATCACCTTAAGTTTCGGAATTCAGAGCGGATTTTTTTTGAATCTCATGCAACTTCCACAAATCATTACCCACGGCCAACTGGATTACTACTTAAACTTGCCGCGTCCGGTTTTACCACATTTAGCGATGAGCAAAATCAGTTATACCAATCTTGGTGATATGGTTTTTGGTTTAGCTATCTTCTTTTTAATTGATGATATCTCAATTAAGAAGTTCATCATTTACCTTATTGTGGCTGTATTGGGTTCTATCATTTACGCTTCCTTTATTATTTTGATTGGTTCATTAAGTTTTTTTATTGGAAACTCGGACAGTATTTCTTCAAACCTACTAAATGCATTGGTCCACTTTTCAACTTATCCGACTAAGATTTTTACAGGATGGACAAGGGTGCTGCTGTTTACAGTCATTCCGGCGGGGTTTTTATGTGAGGTGCCGGTCGAACTATTGAAGAACTTTAACTGGAACTCGCTTATTTTGCTTATGAGCGTGGCAATGGGTCTTTTCTGTATTGCTATAAAAATATTCAATATCGGCTTGAAAAGGTACGAATCTGGCAATATGCTCACGATGAAAAACTAAAAA
>JAYSSX010000550.1:0-2503 GCA_043720315.1 Pseudobdellovibrionaceae bacterium
AAGTCCGCTCGGCGACAACGTCTTGGCGTTGAGTTCCGAAGTCCCGTTCGCCGTGCTGCCCGAACCGAGCACCGCGTGGCCGAGCCAACCGGCTCGCGACCGCGGTGTAAGCCTGAAATGGGAATAACCACAATATGTTCTGTGACTTTGTCCCCAATAACCATGTCGTAGTGCGATTGTGATAATTCACGGGCAAACATCGTGTAGTGAACATGAATACGATGAAATCCATAGACTAAAATAGGGATTAAGACGATGACCATCCAAGCGCCATGAGTAAATTTAAAAATAGATATCACCACCAAAACAACAGCCGTAGTTATTGTGCCGATGGCGTTCATAATTAAAGACGGTATCCAGCGTTTTTCACGCAAACGGTAATGTCGTACAACCATGCCAGCTTGTGAAATTGTAAAAGATAAAAAGACGCCCACAGCATAAAGTGGAATTAGAAAGTGAGTTCGACCATGAAATAGGAAAACCAATAAAATTGCAAAAAAAGATAAACCTATAATTCCATTTGAAAAAACCAATCGATCGCCCACGCTAGCGAACTGTCTGGGTGCGTAGCGGTCCCGGGACAGAAAAGAAACCAGTCGTGGAAAGTCTGCATAAGCTGTTGAAGCTGCTAGGAACAAAATAAGCATCGTCGCAATTTGAACGACATAATACATGTAGCCGCCACCAAATATAGTCTGAGAAAGAGAAGAAATTAAAGTGCGTCCTTCGACATGAGTTAAACCAAATTTGTTTACCAGAAATGTAATACCCCAAAAAAGACCGACAAGTATCGTAACCATCATCATCAGTGTGGTGTTCGCATTTTTTGACTGGGGATGTTTAAATAAAGGAATTCCGTCAGATATGGCTTCAATTCCAGTCAATGCCGTGCACCCTGATGAGAATGCTCTTAGAAATAATATAAGGCCAATTTCAGGCAGATTATCTGTAAATAAAGTATGTGGAGTTACTCCAACAACTGGATCTTTTATAACTCCAGCAATAATCATAACTGCAATAGAAAGAATAAAAAAGTAAGTGGGTAATGCAAAAATAGTAGCTGATTCTCCGATGCCGCGAAGACTTAAAAGCATCAAAACTAAAATGATCCATACGCCTGTAAAAACTTGAATGCTTTGCATTTGGGGAAAAGCAGAAATTAAATTTTCAACTCCGGCCGAAACAGACACCGCAACAGTTAGTGTGTAATCGATCATCAGTGAAGCGGCAGCGACTAAGGCAGCCCCATTTCCTAGATTGTCTTTGGCTACAATGTAAGAGCCGCCACCCTTCGGATATGCAGAAATAGTTTGTCGGTAGGACAGTGCTACGATGATCATTAGTCCAAGAATTCCTAAAGCTATTGGCATAGACCACATTGTTAAAAGTGCAGTTCCCACTAAGGCTAAAGGAATAATTATTTCTTCTGTCGCATAAGCCGTTGATGAAAGCGCATCTGCAGAAAGTAAAGCTAAGGCTTTCCACTTTGGAATAAGTTCGTGATGTTGATGAGCAGTTGCTAACGGAGTTCCAATGATCAGACGACGAAGTTTAGAAGCGAACATGGGGTTAGTCCTCGGTTTCTATTTCCTCAGCATCATCCAAAAGATCTAAAGTTTCAACCGGTACTGGGATCTTATACGATTGGTCAGCCCATTCTCCTAAATCAATAAGTCGACAGCGATCACTGCAAAAAGGCCTAGATGAGTTTTCAGGCGAATAAAACGTCAAAAGCCCGCACTGCGGGCATTTGACTTGTCTTGAATTTGTATTTTGATCAGCACTCACAACTTAATTAAAGACCACAATTCAAAAGTTGACAACGACTCATCGTTCCTTGAGCAGCGGCAGTTCCCTGCACATTAAGGTTAAAGTTAAATGTGTTGTCTTCTACTTTTCCTTGCGGAACTTGAATAGCAAGCACCGTTGTATTTAAGCCCGTCCAATAATCACCATAACCGCGAGCTTCAAATCCTGCTGAATTGTTAATAGCAGAAACTACCATTTGTAATTGCAAAGGATTTCTATAAGCGCCTGTATAATACTGAGGATCTGGTAACCAAATACCTGTGGTAACTCCAAGGATTGCTCCAAATATGCCTTCAGTGCTAGTTGGATATTGTCCTGTATAATTGTAGTTGGCATTGTATTTTGGTCTAGCAATAAAAGTAGCCATCATTGTATTAGCAGCGCCACCTTGTGGAAATTGAATAACGATATCTAAACTGCCTGCTAAGTAAAAATCACAGTTGGCTTGACCGATGTTGCCACCTGCGCGGTCGCAAACGCCCATTCCAAACTTAAAAAGATCTTTCATTTTTAAAGAGTTTACGACTGTTATACGTGTTGTTCCTGAATAGTTATCCGCATAAAAACCTTTGTTAAAGTTGATTTGAGAATTTCCAACAACGCCCGTGCCGCCGTAGCATCTGCCATTTGAATAATACTGTCCAACAGGACACGCTAGATTTACAGGCGCATTGGCATCATTTTTCTTACTACC
>JAYSSX010000551.1:0-3062 GCA_043720315.1 Pseudobdellovibrionaceae bacterium
AACAATTGCCAGCGATTCAAAAGAACGAAAACTCGGTAGAAATTCTGCAGAAGCGGGATCTCTTTGCTTCGAATCAATTTCAGTTGGGATGTCTGACGAAATCCCCCGTTTACGCCCAGTCTCTGCCCCTTTACTGTAAAAAAAGTAAGATTTTTTACTACCTTTTATTTTTACCCGAAAGTAAGTATTGGCACTCAGAACCTTTTCTCCATTGCCCCTAGTTGGTATTGGATTTAAATTTGAATTGTGAATATCAACTTTAATTTAGTCTTACTTTTAATTTTTCTTATGTCTTCATTAGTTTTTGCCGAAAATATTCCCGACAAATATTTTTACTCTTTCGCGTGCCAAATCACCGACCTCAAAGGGCAGTTCGTAAACGATACCCGGGTGGATTATGTACTTATTTTAATAGCGGAGTGGTGATTGCCCGCACTCAAGAAACACTGACCAAGTTTGCAGCCGATGGTAGTCTTTTATGGATCAAGTATATAAATGGTCACCTTAACCTGAAAAAATTTGATGAGAATCACTTTTTGTTGCTGACATCGAGTATTCATGATTACAAAAAAAAAGAGCCCGCTTTGATCGAATCAGTTTATTCGATTTGGACGGCAATGAAGTCAGTTGTTTTGATTTATATGAGCACGAGGAGGAATTTTTTACCCACATTTGTTGAGTTTTATCACGCGAATTCAATCTATACATTACCGCAAAACAAAATTTCATTGAAAATACCGGCTTTTGAGGCTGGAAATTTTTTAATTAACGTCAATGGATTGCAGCTAACTTTTATAATCAGTAAAGACTTCAAAAGAATCTTGTGGTCGATGCCTTATCCCGAACCGAATGGAGACAATCTTCACGATTTCCAAATCGACAAAAACGGTGATTCCCTGCTGTTTTATAATAACTTTTTTACGAAAACGACCTCGTCCATTGAAAAAATAGATCCGATCAGTAAAAAAAGAACTACCTTATTTAAGGGAAACAAAGACTTCAATTTTTTCGGCGAAACACAAGGCGGACTTCAAGATGTTAAAAAAGTAGAACTGAATTCGTTTTTTAAAAAACAGAAATAGGAATTCAATATCCCCCAAGCTTGAAAGGCTCAATCTAGCATATCTGTGGCTAAATGGCCATTTTTGAAGCTTAACATGAACCAAAAACGAATTTCTACGGTCGTGCCAGGCTGAATTTGATTTACAGCAAGGACAAGAAAAATTAAAATAGAAGAAAAGGAACCATTTTTGCTGTTTAAATTACTTCTCATCCTAGTGCCAATTGAACTAATCATTAATTACTATAAAAAAAATAGCAATTATGAACTCAAAGAGGCTATCATGTCTGCAAAAATACTAACTCTAGCTTTTTTAATTAAAACTCTTACCGACCCAGTTTCAAATTCTATACTTTCCACTTCAGAAAAATTGAGTCAAGATTTTTATCAACTTCCGATGAGCAAGAATGTAATTTTAATTTTTCTTGTTTCAGAATTACTTGTCTATTTTACACATAGACTATTGCATGAATGCAGAATACTTTGGAGCCTGGGTCATGTTTTACATCACACCATAAAGAATTTTAATGTGCTCAATGGAGCTAGAGTAAGCTTGCTCTTTGCATTCACAAACTTCTACCTAGTATTACTTGCTCTTGTATTCTTAAATTTTGATTTACAGACAAGTGCAATAGTATTTGGTATATCTTTTCTTATTCAGGCGATTGCTCTGCATCTTCCCTATTTTCAAGAAGTGAAATGGATTGAATATGTTTTTTTTACTCCGCGGACGCATCGGTTTCACCATGCCAAAAATTCAAATTGCAATTTTGGCGGATTTTTAAATATTTTTGATCGCCTTTTCGGAACTTATGTTCCGAACCTATCGAAAGTGGAAATTGGCCTGAACGAAGATTTTAAAAATGAAAACGTTTTGTTATATGTGTTTGAAGATTTGGCGAGACTATCAAAAGAAGTAATTAATGAAAAATCATTTCTAACGAAAATTAAATTGATTTTCTTAAAATAGATTTAATTAATGCCAAAAAATGTATTTTAGTTTGCAAAAGTAGCCAGATTTCATTTGCGTGTTCTTTAACAGAATTAGAAGCTCAGCACTAGCCGCCTTAAGCGGATTAATAGTCCTAAGCTGGTTTTTGAGACCACATCGACGATCTTTTAGATCATTTTCAAAGGTCCCAAATAATCTGTCAAAAATATTCAAATATCCACCAAAATTGCAATTTGAATTTTTGGCATGGTGAAGCGAATGAGTACGGGGCGTAAATAAAATCAGTTCAATATACTTCATTCGTTTCTTAAAAGCGAGATGCATAGTAATACCCTGAACACTAAATGCAGTTCCAAATACAATTACCGAATATTCTGGATCAAACCCGGCCAAGATTAAGCAAATGATAACTAAGGTAAAATTTCCAAAAATCGAAATCAAACCCACTCTTGAACCATTGATTATATTTATTCGCCGAATTGAATGATGCATGCAGTGTCCAAATGTCCAAAGTAAATTAGAACTATGTAATAGCCTGTGACTCCAATAATAGAAAAACTCACTAAATAAAAAGATCAAAACTATGTTTTTTGATAGTTCTGGAGACAAAGCTAAAGATCGGAGACTATGCGCTTGAGCAAAAATACTGTCTCTCATCGGGTCAAAATATGTATTTAAAAAGAAGGTTAGAATAATGAAGTTGATGCTTAAAATAATTTCTTTTTTTCTGTAGCCTTTTAAAGGAAAAAGTTTGCCAAAAAAAATTTCTATTGGAGCAAAAATGAGAACAAGTTGAAAAAACATATCTAAATGAGCACTTTCAAAAAATTTTCTTACGGTATCTAATTCATGACATAATGTTAGCTTTCAGAGCTCCTCGCTTTCGTTGCGGAAACTAAGTACGAATATGTTAAAGCAAATGTATCTACTAGTAATCCATATAAAAGATGAAATCGCATTAAAATAATTTTTAAAAAGAATTAAAAAAATTGGCTCAGGAGGAGGGACTCGAACCCCCGACCAAGCGGTTAACAGCCGCTTGCTCTACCA
>JAYSSX010000552.1:0-3058 GCA_043720315.1 Pseudobdellovibrionaceae bacterium
GTCGCCCAGTCAGATCTTCCTTTTGTTATTCCTATTATGCCTTTACAAGGAGTTCCTACAAAAGTTCGCGGTTTAGATGGCTGGCCCGAGGATGCTTACCAACGGAAAGTCCTGCACAAGGTCACTTTATTAGAGTCCGCCCTTGAATTATGCCGGCAAGGTCGTGTGGCCGGGTATTTCCCTGCGTTTATCGTTCATGAACACAACAAAAAAGTAAAAGAAGAGTTTCGTTTAGAACGCAGAAAATCTCCTTACTCTAACCGCGTTTGTAAGGCAGATGTTTACCTAGTGAAACGAAAGTCCGATGAAGAATCTAATACAGCTAAACAATTGGCGAAGGCTCTAAGATTGATTTGTCATCCTTAGCGCCTTTAGTTGCCCATTGCCTTACGAAGTTCAGCCATTTTTTCTGGGATCACACGATGATTCTTATCGGATACGCTAGTATTGACCACTACGTAATCCAAATAAGGAAGAAGTTCTTTAATGTTATCTACCCCTACACCACTGGCTGCACCCATAGGGTACTCGCCAATCACCTGCCGGACTTTCGCTGCCTTATGCCAGTCCGTGGCGACGCCGGTTTTTGGGCCAGTAATAATGATCCCGTCCACCCATCCCATGGCCTGCAGCGCCGATTTTTCAATCGTTTTTGCCGCATCAACGGGAGTCGAATATTTCATATGAATTCCGCTGATGTAAAAAACATCTTTCGGTTTGTAACTTTCAATCAAATGTAAACTGGTTTCTTTGGCTTCGTTGATCAAATCAACGCCAGAAAAATCGGTCCAAGCAATTTGCATATGGTGCTTCTTAGCCAGTTCAAAAGTCTCTTTAAAAGTATATAGATTTTCGTCAGGACCCAAAAAGTTTACTCCCATTACGTTATTAGGATATCGTTTTCGAAGTTCTCCAAGGATTTCATCTAATTTTTTAAAGTCGCTGCCTTCGTAAATAACGGCGTCAGCTCCGTTAGCCATTGCATTGTCCATGTCTTGAATGCACTCCTGCAAGCCAGCGTTCGTATACCCAACAAACCAAATTTTTTTCTTATGAGTACCTAGTTTGGGAAGGATTGATTTTGGGTGGATAAATTCAGTGGGCTCAGAGGAAGGAGTATTCATAGTGGCGCATCCTGTAGTAATGATGAGAATCAGGTTCAAGCCGATAAAAAAAAGGGCGTTCAAAAGTTTTTTCATGGCGCCAATTCTATGAATATTTGTAAGGAAGACAAGAAAATAAAAAAAGGCTAACCTGTGTTAGCCTTTTTTGAATTCGTTAAAATTTAACAAATAATGAATTACGGAGTTACTACAACTGCAGGAACCACCTCAACCACCGGGGTTTCAGCAACAGTTCCTACGATATTGTTTAAAATCCACCCAAAGTAGAAAGGAACTTTTGTGTAGATTCCATGGTGACGGCACGGGCCATCGCCTCGGCTTGTTAAACCCATTAATTTTAATTTTCCATCTTTTTCGATGAATATTGGTCCACCCGAATCACCGTTGCAAGTTCCTGATTTCTTTTCATCAGTTAAAAACTCGCTCGCGCTAATTTCAACAACGGGTGCTTTAGTTTCTTTCATGATTCCATCAAAGTCACCGTTATGATCTAAACCGAAACCAACCATAAGAACTAAATCACCACTTTTTAAGTCAGAATCATCAGCAATGGGAGCCGGTTCGAAACCAGCGGGAAGATCGCCTTCAAACTCAATTAGAAGGATATCATTGTTAAGACCCATTGTATCACCACCCATGCACTCCTCTTTTTCGCAATAAGCTTCGTGGCGGATTAGGTTTTTGATTTTTCGAGATTCAGCTTTGTTATCAAAAGCGTTCAAACTGAAAGTAACCTGGCTGTCGGTCATTGCTTCCGTACAGTGAGCCGCAGATACAATATGGTGTTTATCAATGATAACTCCCGTGCAGTAAGCATCGCCTTTAGGGCCAAGGGCCACGGTCCATTTAGTCACGTCTTCACCGGCTTTAACTGGCGATCCATGCGTAATAGAATTTGTATTTGAACCGTCTGCAACGTCAGTTGACAACTTCTGAGAGTTACATGCCGCTAAGGCTAAAACCGAAAGAACTAAAAGTATGCTTTTCAAAATCCCCTCCTATGAAAAACCAATGAACAGGAAAGTAGTTTTTGCCGGCCAAATTGTCAAATTGTTGTGCACCCTTAGCTGGACAAATATTCTTATGGAACCCATTAAAAAATACTTATGGATGCAATTTTGAACCTGCAAAAACAGCTTTTCCCTCTGAAATCGTACCCTTTTTGGAACCAGCAAAAGAACTCTCTACCTGAAGTTTTGGGCGATTTTCAACCTTGCTAATCTTTTCTTGAAACTAAAATCCTGTAAAATTTTCATGACTGCCTAAAAGAACGTTATCCAACTTATCAACACATTTAAAGCGATTCCGGCCCGATTTCAGTGTCCTCAGGGCGCGACTTTGGAATCAATGGATATTGGCGAAACTTTAAAAAATTCTCTGCTTCAGACCCGGTAACGACCGTATAGGCGATCTCTGAGTTGGTGGAAGCAAAGCCATGATCGGTGAAAACATTCTTCTTGTCTGTGTAGTTTAAAAATCCAGTGAAGAAGTCAAATCGATTGCGGCCCTTAATAGCGCCGCCCCTGTCGCGAACTAAAAAATAGCCTTTGTGGCGTTCGCCATTTGGTAATAATACGTCACGCATTTCTTTAATAAAAATAACCTCTCCTGCCTTATGGTAATTAAGGTCGGCAGCAACCGTATAATAAGGATCTAAACAGATGTTTTGAACGCCGTAACCATAACGGCAAGGGGCCTTACTGTCCAATACGGTAAATCGAGGTTCCCCGTTGACCTTATTGGTGTAATTGATGATTTTGAAATTGGGTTCGGCCTTCAGCGCGCAAGTGCCCTCCATGGTGCATTCATTATAGGACTTGGTGCAAACTTCGGCGATCAGTTTTCCCGAACCATCTAAAATTTTGCTTTTCTGGGCGCAGGTAGCACTTGGGTCAATCGTGCGAATGTAATAAATCGAAGGATTCGCGTAAGAG
>JAYSSX010000553.1:0-4801 GCA_043720315.1 Pseudobdellovibrionaceae bacterium
CTGCCCTGGCTGCATTGGCTTTAAACTCATTGAAGTTTTCGGTGATCAGCTGAAGTTCTTCGTCATGATTTTTTCGTTCTCGCAGCAACTGTGTTTCCACCAGTTGCAGACGATCAACAATTTTTTGTTTTTCCAGTTTTTCAGTGTTGTAGGAATCCTTAAGTTCTTCAAAATCCGCAACCTGGTTTTTTGCCACCCATTCCAACTCCTTGGTTCGCGCAATCTCATTGTATAAATTCAAACTTTGGCTCCCTAACTCTTTTTTGACGTCTATCAGCTGGGTAGAAACCTGACTAACTTCCCCTTGCAAAGCAATTATTTTATTGTCCCTATCCGAAAGCTGTAACTTCAAAAACGAGATATCAATCTGACTTTCCTCTAAAATTTTGACCTTTTCGCCTTGAACAACTTCAAGTTCTTCCGTCTTGCTAGCCACTTTATTCGCCAACTCTGAAATTTCCCTTCTAAGCTGGTTAACTAAAGTTGTCGTCTGGTCTGAAGATTGACTAGTAATCAAAAATAGATCATCATATTTTTCAGCTAAATGCTGGCACTTCTTCTCCAATGACTGGTTAATCACTAATAAGTTTTCAGATTCTTCATGTGCCTTTCTCTGGCTGACCTTCAACTGTTGATTTGTTTGCTCCATATGTGCTAGCTCTTCAGTTAATTCAAAAATTTGCGTCCTAAAATCGTTCAATTCCGCTTCATATGTAACGCTGGTTTCAGACAAGGAACTTTCAAGGAGTTGGTATTCGCTTAACAGCTGGCTTACTTTGTTCTCATAAAACTCGCAATCTAGGTTCTTTTGCGCATCTATACCTGCCCATTCAATCTGAAGTTTTGCAAGCTGCTCTTTGGCCGCATCTTCGATCGTGGTAAAATGTTTTTTCAAGACTTCAACTTCACTAATTGAATCTGACAATTTACTTTCTAACTCGGTCACTTGTTTGGCTTTGACTGTATTAAGTTTTTCCAGTTCCAAAATACGACTTTGATTTAAATCAATAGCATAGATAAGTTGTTCACGTTCTAAATTTAAAATGCCCTGTTTTTCCCGAAGCTGAGTTAGCTCTGTGCCCGTCGACTCATTCAGAGATCGCAAGTAATTATTTTGTTCTTCAAACTGAAGATTTTGCTCTTCGGATTTCAGAAGTTCACCTGTAAAACGCTTCTCATTTGCCAACATTCTGTTGTTTAAAGTTTGAATATTGGACTCAAAGGCAGAAATTTGGCGCCCTAAGTCTGAGATAGATTTATTTTTAAGTTCAAGTTCTAATTGTTGAACAGTCTTCGATTGAATTTGCTGCTGATGCTCCAAAATTAAAGTTTCATTTTTAACTTTAAATTGCGCCAGCTCATCTTCAATTTTTACATACTGCTCTGCAACTTTATTTAATTCGGATTCACGCTGCACAAGTTTCATTTCGATCGCAAAGTTTTGCTCGGCCAGACTCAAAGCATGCTCGGCACTTAAACGACTTCGGTTGGTTAAATTTTCATGACTAGTCTGCAGCTCTAATAGTTCCTGTTTTAAAACTGCTAACCTCCCATTTTTCCCATCTAATTGGGTTCTTAGCTCGACAACTGTGGCTTCTAACTCTAAACATCTCTTTTTTGCGATTTGTATTTCTTCTTCATTGAAATGGACTTTTTGAAACTTGCCGACCAAGTTTTGATTTTCAAATTCCAAAATGCTAATCTTGGTCTTTAATGCAGCCACTTCTGAGTCTAAAATTTCACAGTAGTTTCTTAGATTAAATCTAACTTCATCTAATTTACTATTTTTCAAAATATGTTCATTTAAATTCTGTGTCAAATCGTCCATAACTTAATCACTCCATTGATAGTTCCCATTTCGGTCCGTTTGTTTCTTAACTTGAGACAACCTGGACCTTAATCGCCAGAAACTAGACGAGTTGCTAGATTTAATTATAATGTTTTCAAATATTCTAAATCATTCCGAAACCTCAATATGAAGTGGTTTCAATTAAGTAGCCTCTTCTTAGTACAAAAAAGGAATTGAAAAATGAAATACTTGAATTTTTATTTATTTAATAGCCTAAAGAGAGGGAATTTTCGCCCTAGAAAAATATGGATCGTATTTTTTCTTTTCTCTGCCCTATTTTTAAATTCCAGCTGCTCGTTTTTTAATTCAAAAGGCGAAACTGGTGCCGATCCCAACGATGGAAATTTCAAAGCTACGGTTTCAAAAAAGGAAAACATAGTGCCCTTGCCGATCGAAGTGGCAAACGATATCTATAATATTTCTTCAGGTAAGAGGACCCAAGAGAAACCCAAAACACTTCTTACTGAAGAGGCTAAAATTGCGCCGCGCAATTTGGCTGTGGAAGAGCCTCCTCCTATCACCTCTGACCTAGATCAAAAAAGCGTTGTGGTTGAGAGTCTACACGAAGAAACTCTATCCAAACCAAATAGGCAAAAAAATTCACTATACAAAGTAAGAAAAGGCGATACTTTAATGAAAATTTCTTTTGAAAAATACGGCGACATTAGACGCTGGAAAGAAATTTACTCTTCCAATCAAAATCTATTAAACGACTTCAATCAACTTAGTCCCGGGATGACCTTAAAAATTTTCGGAGTGGAATATGTCGTTATTGAAAAAAATGGGCAACCTTACTTAATTAGAAAAGCAGATACGCTTGCGAAAATTTCAACGGCATTATATGGAAATTCGGGTCAATGGAAAAATCTATGGAAAAACAATAAACAATTGATCAAAAACCCAAACAAGATATATGCCGGATTTACACTTTACTACAAACCTAAAGAAAACTAGTTTGATGGCGCGCGATCTGGTACGCATTTTTTTGACCATTTGCCTTTCTTCCACAATCACTTTTGCGCAGTCAAATTCAGACGAAGCCGTTGACCAAGATCTGAATCAATCAATGGAAAGCACGTCCTGGGTTGCACACATCTTAAGAACCAAAAAAAGCAGTTTAATTTCGCAACTAGAGATTCTGACCCTCAATGTACCGGTAGTCATGGTCCACCAAAGCCAAAAATTTAGACCTATGGTTGAAATTGCGCTTGTCTATCGAAGGTCAGATTGGAATCTATTAATACAAGATAAGATCCCTGTTACCGCAACCGATAAAACTGGAAAATTTAAAATTCCGATTTACCTGAATGGTAAAGTTAATGAAATGCTATTGGTAGCCCGAGGTCCTAATGAACAAATTGAAAAGGAAATCCTCTATATCTACGCTCCAGAAGCTCAAGAATTTAGCATCGTCAATCCGTGGGATGCCGTAAAGCTTTCTATCGGGAGCACTTATTTACAATATCATCAAACTCGTTTCGAAAACTTTTACTCTTGGAGCGGTTTAGTAGGAATTGAAGCCCATAGCCCTGAACTTCTTGGAAGTTATGGGTATTTGGCCGATGCAAAAATGACAGCCTTAACAGTTGCTTCGAGTCAGAAAAGCTACGGCCCGCAAGTGGCCCAAGTTCTTTTGAACGGCATTTATTTTTTAAAAAAAAGTGAAGCCTCAGGTCATCAGTTCAGTATTTCAGCTGGAATAAAGTACACCACCATGTTTTCCAATGGCGCGTCCTTTGGATTTACCAATTTAACAACACCTAACGTAGGCCTAAAACTGAGAAACATTGTTAATACCAAAAACGACTATTCTTTAGATGTTAAATTTCTGCCTATGAGCACCTCCACGAAACTGCCAGAATACGGTTTGGAGTTTTCATTTTCCAAAAGCTGGATTTTAGAAAACTTGCACCGTGCCGAGGTAGGTTATTACTATCAAGAAATAAAGTACACCCCTGCCGCAAATGATACGGTCCAATTGAAATTAAATTCGATAGTCCTCAGCTACAGTTTGTAATTGATGTGCACAACGAAAATCCCCTCAATGGAATAAGTGTTTTTGAACGAAATTTATTCTGTCTATTGTCAAAACTAGTACAGAAAATGGTTTACGGAAATTAGACCTTAAAAGATAGGGTTTACATCGACGTTCCATTCCTTATTCCTAAATTGATGGAATCAAGCGATTCTAGATTTAGGGTTTCGTAAGTACGCTTACTCCCTGTACGAAACTCCCTTAAGATTGAATATGACTTTCTCTTATTCTTTGGTTTCTTTATCAGATAAAATATTTTTGTCTTAGTGACAGACATCGGCTTGTTAATCTCTTCTAAATTGATTTTTTTGAGATACTTAGATGGTTTTAATCCAAATTCAAGAGTCGAAACTGGAGCCACCAGCCTTCCTGCTCAAAAATAATGATAAGAAATGAACATAGGAGTAGATTAATCCGCCAATGATTTAGAGTTTAGTCTACCAATGCAGTTTCGGCATTCCGGCTTCATTTTAATTTTTATTAGAGTTCTCAAAGAGTTGGTGCGCGACAACCCGAAGTAGAAGAACCGAATTGGGCTTCTAAGTCAATTCTGTTTGAGTTTGAGGTGGGTGAAGTTGCGGAGCCGAAGGCTTTGTCATCCGAAGATTTGCGAACACTAGTTTTAAAACTTAAGTCATACGTAAATGTTGCTGAAAATATCGGAGCGTCGGAAGCCTTTGTAAGACAAAATATGCAGAAGCCCTAAATCTCGATTATTCAACAATTTCTTCGAGTTTATCGACGACAAATTTATTTAAGCTTTTATAGCCTTCTTGATGTGATTTACGAATTAATTTTTGATGAAGTTCTGGGTTACTTCTCACTAGAAAGTCGCCGCTGGCTTTAATTTTTGAAATGGGTTCTGGAATTTCTTGTTTCTGAGAAAGTAAAACTTCAAGGTGCCCCTCAACAGCCTC
>JAYSSX010000554.1:0-4095 GCA_043720315.1 Pseudobdellovibrionaceae bacterium
AATAGAAGTGCTTTATTAAATCGATCAACTAACCGTGCATTAGTCAGCCCTTCGGCTCGAACAGGAGCCCGTGGTTACGTAGATCCCCGTTACAACCGCACCACAACGCAAAGATACAATTCTTTGGGTCAACCGGTGGGAACTAATCGAAGAAGTACTTTGCCTTTCCAAAACGGCAGTGCCACTGCTGGAAACTGTGCGCAAGGTAGCCCTAGTCAACGCGATGGAAATTGCTGGTAGATACCAGCAAGTCCGCACACAAAATTGAATTGGTCCTCCGCAAGCCCAGGGAATGGGCTTGTTTATTTTTAGGCGATGGACATTTTAGATATTTAAAGAGTCTGTCTTAGAAGGAAACGGCAATTCGTGATTGCCAACCAAATGTGGTCTTCTTGTCGAAAGCTCCATCCATAGTGAAGGCATTACCGGGCATCAAGATACCGACTTCATTCACCCAACGAACACGATCAATAGGTTTATAAATAAAAGTAGTATCCCACTCAATACCTACTCCTTTATCAACCTCAAGGCCGGTTACTGGATTGGTTTGAAGGTTTGCAGTGATCAAAGTATTTTTCCACTCCCAACGATCATTCAACAAATAGGTCGCTGATGGTGCAAAGAAAATAGCATTACTAACCGATTCATCATCAACTGTATTTTCTATTCCGTAAGGAGTGTTTGGGGCAGCCCCGTGCTTTTGCAAATTTGAAGTAAAAAGATCATACATTCCCATCGGATGATTAAATAATAAAAATCCAATGTCGTAGTTTTTATCAAACTGATATCCTTCATAATTAGTGGTATCAGGATTATCACCACTAGCTACGCCTGTTTTAATATTCCATTTCCATTTGCTATCCGGTTTTGCAAAATTCATTTCCAATGCTAATCCATAACCATTTAAATCAATTTTTTCAGTTCCCGAACCAACAGTTCTAACCATTCCGGTAGAACCCGACTTAAATCCGGCTTCAAATTTAATGTCAAAATTTTCAAAACCACGTGCGATGTACAAGTTCACGTCTTGTGTTTTCCAATCTCCAGTAACAGACGAGCCACCATACGCGGCGAAAGGGGCGTCATTGGCTGCAATACTTGCCGATCTGGTTTGATGAAGCACACCGAACTCAGAATTTGTTTCAGGATTCTTATATTCAAAATCCCAAATCATGTCAGAAACATCTTGGCCTTGTGCTAAGGAGGCATCATAAACACGGCTGAATACTGGCATCATCGAAAGATTTCCAACTACAAATCGATACGCCAACATATCGCGAAGGTCATACCAGTGATCAAACATTCCGTTGCCAGCGTTATGAGTAATTCCAAGACCGAACTGTAAGGGTGCGCGACCAACAACGATTTCGCCATATTCCTGCAAAATATCTAAATATAATTGAGTCACCTGCAAATTGGTTGCAGCCTGATTTGTCGAGGCCACATTGCTATCAACAGCTGAATTCGAAGGTCCCGCCCCTACTCCCGATCCAAATTGTTGGCCTACTTGCGAGTTAGGAAACGCAGAACTTGGAAGTAAATCAAAGCGACCTACGATATTGATACCGTCGGCAGCAATAACCTTGGGATTTAAATTCAAGTGATTTAGCATATAAGACTTACGCAATTTTGGCTCAGTCAAAGAAGGACGGTCTAACTCAACAAACTCAAATCGATAAGTTCCAGTCCAGTCGACGCTCATAGCAAAACTGGTTACCGAAGAAAGTAAACCAAAAATGACAACTAAAATACTTTTCATAATAACTCCAACTTTAATTTATTCTTCAATAATTCCCAGAACATCAGATTCACGAATAATAAAAAGATCCTGGCCAGAAACTTTAATTTCATTTCCGATACGTGGAGTATAAATAACCTTATCTCCCGTTTGCACATCTAAAGGACGAATCTTTCCAAATTTATTTCTTTTTCCGCGTCCAACAGCCAATACATTGGCGCGGATATAAGTATCCGGGGCTGAATCAATAAGAACCAATGCTGACTTTGATTTTTTCTCTTCAGTAATTGTTTTCACTAAAATTCGATCATCCAAAGGAGTCAGAATTTTTGAAAAGTCCATATTAGCGGCAGGCTTATTTACTGTCGTTTTCATTGCCGCAGGTTTTGCTGTCCCTGATTTCGCAGGTACCGTTTTCTTAGCAGCAGATTTCGATGTTGCTTTTTTGGAGTCCGCTTTTTTAGCTGGTGCTGACTTTTTAGTCGCTTTTGCTTTTACTGGTGTTTTGCTCATTTTTTTAGCCGGTTTCGTCGCCGTTTTAGATGCCGACTTTGCTGCTTTTTTATTCATTTTTTTAGCCACGTTTATTTCTTTCTTCTTCGTAATATTTTTTGTACATGATGTCCCACTCAGGGCTGCCTTCAACGACATTTCGTTTTAAACTGGACACTTTTTCACGAGCTTTTCGATCTATCTCTGAGTCTTCTTTTACAAATTCCGCGATGGCAATTTTTGCTAAACGCAAAGCCTGATCTTCATCGGAATAATCTACCAAATCGTCATTCCAAATAGCGTCGGTGATAACATGGGCTAAATGCGACTGACGATCTTCACTAATCAAAAGATTTGAATTCATAATACAATCTTCCTTTCCTTAGCTAATTTTTGTTTTAGGATAGGATACATTTTGTAGCGCTGAAATTCACCAGCATTGCTTTTTTCCAATTGATCGAGCATTTTATTTACTTCGTGCTCTAAATCTTGTTCTTTTTTGTAATCACCTTGAATGGCCTCTACGGCCCTGGCAAAAACTTTCTTTTCGTCTTCTTTGAAAATAATTATGTTTTGCTTCTTCCACTGATCAAAAATTTTTTCGACCAATTTCTGAATTTGCACAGAACTTAATTTCACTGAAACTCCTTATTTTACCGAGGCTTTCTTGACTCGATAGTTCTACGACTCTATTGTTAAAAAATCCATGAAAAAGCTACAAATAGTTGCCTTAATTACAGCCTGTCTTGTGACGCTAATCATCATAATCCTTGTATCATGGCTTTTTCAATTGGATCAAAAGGTCAAAGATGGACTCGCACAAAAAAAATTCTTACCACCTACTCAGTATTTTTCCGCTTCGTACTCGTTTGAAACTCAATCTCACCCTAATAAATCTTTGCTGTTAAAAACGCTGTTCCGAAAAAACTATCTGCAACAAAGTGAAGATAAAGTTTTACAAGAAGGACAGTTCACAACAAAAGATCAACAAAACTGCTTTAAAGATTTGCCAGCAGATACAAAAGTAGATTTCAAGTTCACATGTTTAGAAATGAAAACCAAACCAACTTTGGATCCACAGCTTAAAGGTTTAGGCCTGCAAATCGCCTTGTTCGATTCCAGCGAAAACTTGCAAAAAGTGTTTTCAGAGAATGATAATATTTTAGCTGAATCGAGCGAAATCGCCTTGGACCCAGATTTAGTGGCCCAGTACATCGAGCAAAAACCAGTAATGCAAAACTATGTTCCTTTAGGAGAAATTCCTACGAACTGCCTGAATTCGGTTTTGGCCATTGAAGACGCTCATTTCCTAGAGCACTTCGGAATCAGCTACACCGGTTTTGCGCGAGCCGTTTTAAAGAACGTGATATTGGGTCGTGCCGCCCAAGGTGGCAGCACCATTACCCAGCAGATGGTCAAAAATTATTTTTTAACATCGGAAAAAACACTTAAGCGAAAAGCGACCGAACTATTTATGTCTTTTATTTTGGAAAGCCACGCAAACAAAGACGAAATTTTGGAAACGTATTTAAATATTATTTACTTGGGTCAAAATGGAACTTTCCAAATTCGAGGTTTTGGTGCTGCTGCACAATTTTATTTTCAAAAACCTTTGAATGATTTGAATTTGCCTGAATGTTCCTTGTTGGCAGCAGTTTTAAATAGTCCTGGCTTGTATGACCCCTTTAAAAAACCAGAAAACAGTTTGAAACGCCGAAAATTAGTTCTCGATAAAATGTTGGAGCTGCAAAAGATTTCTGATTCAGAATACAAAGAGGCCCTCGAATTTCCCCTACCTTCTAATCCCCAGGCTCAGATTAGTGAAACGGCTCCCTACTACATTGATGCTGTAAATAAGCAGATCG
>JAYSSX010000555.1:0-3271 GCA_043720315.1 Pseudobdellovibrionaceae bacterium
CCAAAATAAAGAAGCTCCATCTTCAGAGCCAGCAAAATCAAACAAACTAAAATAAAAATGATCTTCAATTTGGTTATTCTGAAAATTCCAATCCAATCTTAAAAAATCATCTTGTTCATCCGGATCAATAACAAAAAAGCCTGCTACATTTATGTATTTCAAATGTTCAATAGGAATGATTGATGGGTTTCGATTGCGTAAATTACTTTCACTGAGCCCAAGATAAACACGTTTTTTTATTGTTAACAAATCGGCTGACTGCAAATTAAGTACTAAAACTCCCTGGGGATCCCCTGAGGTAATAGTAAATTCTTTTTTATTCAATTTCAGCTCGAATAAGTATATCCAGTCTTTGAATTCGTGAGTCGAAGTTTTTAATTGCAAACATTCTTTGAGAACGAAATCCAAAACAAAAGTTTTTTCGGTTTCTTTCCAAGTTTTTAATACCAAAAAGGCAAACTCCAACCCAGTGATTTGTTCTTTGATCGATAATTTATCGACAATCTGCCGGCGAAAATTCAAATCTTCAAACTCGATAATATTTTTAAAGTCTTTTACGAAATCGCTATAGTTGATTTTTATTCGACTTTCAGAAAATAATACGGATTCTAAAATAGAAAAATTAACCTGCTTTGCTTGCAGTTTTAAATAGCTAATCCACTCATTCACCTTGGTCAGCAACGACATCCGTCCAACTAGGTCCTTTTGAATGGGAACTCCTTCAGCGGCTAGATATGTTTGCAAGATCGGCCAGTAACTTTCAATTTTGTTACTGATGACGGCAATTTCATTTGGTTTTATTCCAGATTCTAACCAGCCGCGAATATCAAATACAGTTTGTTTCACTTCAGCTAAATTATTGTAAAATTTCTTATTGACGTATTTCTTTTCAGTTGGTGCCTGTTCAACCTTTTCAGTGAGGATTTTTTCCAAATTCTTTTGAGGATCCAAAAGACTGTAGGCGGCTAATAAATTTCGATACTGTTTAATCATTGGAAATTGAGGCATCAAAACATCAATCTGATTAAATCTTGAAATTCGTTGAAAAATTTCCGCTTCCGTTTTGGAAAGGTTGCAACCCAAATCCAAAGTTAAATTCAGTTGCAGATCTTTTTCCTGAGAAAAATGATTCAAAAGAAATCCATCAATCGAGTTTTTCGGTAGCAACTTCGCGTTTATCAATTCGTTAAACACATACTGAGCCAACAAAAGTGACTTCCACCAAAATGGGAAGTGTTCGGAATCAGTGAAGTCAGTAGAAAGGGCATCTTTGATAGATATGACGGCTTCAGGATGAGTTAACAAAACCGACCACTGCTCAAATTGGTCATAAATGCGATTTTCCAAGCCCACCTGGTAAGTCAGCTGAAATAATTCTAGGGCTTTATTTTGCAAAACTTCTTTTATTAAAATGAGTGCGTACTCTGTATCAACGACCTCTAGAAATGGCTGGGCCATTTTCAGTAATTTCAGCCACAATTCAGAGACTCGAATAATATCTTGATCGTCAAAGAATCCTTTTCTAGCCAATATAATATTTTGAATTTCAAATTTACTTTTTAAATCAGATACGACAATGCATGATCGATTTTCTATCGCATCATCGATCAATTTTTTTTTATATTCGGGTCTAGAAAAGTAAACAAACTGAATCATTTATATGCTCTTAACGTTGTGGATTCACAATAACAGTGATTTAATCTTTGTAAACCCATTATGAGGTAGGCCATGAATAAATTAAGCTGGTTTAAAAAAAATAAAAATATATTTAGCTGGGCCCTTTATGACTTTGGTAACTCGGCCTTTTCTACCACAGTAATGGCGGGATTCTTTCCGGTTTTTTTTAAGCAGTATTGGAGCGAAAACGCTGATCCCACACTTTCTACAGCCAGATTAGGCACGGCAATTACCATTGGAAGCATTTTAGTGGCGCTCATATCTCCATTTTTGGGCGCTATCGCTGATCATCGTGGTGCAAAAAAGAAAATGTGTTTTCTTTTTATGTTTTTCGGCACAGCAAGTTGTGCATGGATGGCTTTTATTCCTGCAGGAGACTGGTTCTCCGCGGTTTTGGCCTACGGCATTGGAATGTCTTCGTTTAGTGCCAGTTGTATATTTTATGATTCACTACTTCCCTCCATTGCCCCAGGCGAAAAAGCCAACTTTGCTTCTTCTTTAGGATTTTCTTTAGGCTACTTGGGTGGCGGCTTACTTTTTACAGTGAATGTATTAATGTATTTAAAACCTGAATTGTTCGGAATCGCCAGTGGTGTCACTGCGATTAAAATTTCTTTCTTTTCTGTCGCCATCTGGTGGTTTCTATTTACCTTACCATTGATGAAGGTCGTAGCTGAACCGGTTACGGCAGTAAAAAAAATGTCTTTGATCAAAGCATTTACCAGCAGCGGCCATGACGTTTTAAAAATGGTGACTAGTTTATTTAAACAAAAAAATCTTTTTCTATTTCTAATTTCCTATTGGTTATACATCGATGGCGTCTACACCGTCATGACAATGGCTGTAGACTTTGGGCTTTCGTTAGGATTTAAATCTTCTGATTTAATTACAGCCTTATTAATCGTTCAGTTTATTGGATTTCCCGCCAGCATGATATCTTCCTATTTTGCAGATAAGTGGGGTTGCCGGGTCCCGATATTGTTTAGCATTGTAGTTTATGGAATAACTGTTATCGGTTCTACCTACATGTCCGAACCTATTCACTTTTATGGATTGGCTTGCATTATTGGTTTAGCCCAAGGTGGAGTTCAAGCCCTCAGTCGAAGTATGTTTTCACAAATGATTCCGCCCGCTGAAAGTGGCGAATACTTTGCCTTCTTTAATTTGGTTGGAAAATTTGCATCGATTTTAGGACCCCTGCTTGTTGGTTGGGGCGCCTATTTGATGGGAAGCCCGCAACGAGGGATGCTGAATTTGCTTATTTTATTTATCATAGGTGGCGCTTTACTGTTTAAAGTCAAAGAACCGCAACGTACTTAAAGCAGAAGAGGCTTTCATTTATTGTCCGTATGTATAAGATGACTGAACCATAGACGCCGACGCCAAGTACCCTTCTGCTGATGAATAGAGCATAAATTGTTGACCAGCATATATGCTGCTTGTGGGTTTATTCTTTAAATAGACAGAAGCAGAGCTAGTACCCGCCAGCACAGTCACGTCGCTAACTGCAATATTTGCGTTGCAATCAGAAAGATTCGAAAATACAAGAACAAGCGGTGAAATTAATTTCACTTTGACATCGACATCTTTAGTC